>JABSPO010000158.1 GCA_013214625.1 Flavobacteriaceae bacterium | reverse complement strand
TGATCGTAATACCACGTTCACGCTCCAAATCCATAGTATCTAATAACTGATCTTTTTTCTCCCTATCAGTTACGGCACCCGTAAACTCAAGTAACCTATCGGCTAAAGTACTTTTACCATGATCAATATGTGCAATAATGCAAAAATTTCTAATATGCTTCATTTTCTCGTCTTCTTTTGGGCATGCCCCTATCGGGTCGGGCTATTCACTATATCTTTTTTATTATCAACCTACTGTCATTACGAATGATAGTGAAGCAACGCTAACTATTTGGTCAGATTACTTCGTCCTAATGATGTGTTAAAATCAGACAATAAAAAAGGATGTCGCTGCTATCCCTCATGTTACTAACTACAAATATAGTGTAATCCCATTTACAATTTGAACTTACTACAACAAAACAGCTATTTTTACGTTCTATTTCATTATTTCCTCTTTTAATAAATTCAAACCAGAACAAGTATAATTACTTTACAATAAATACCTTATTTTTGATGCTTGAATTATTTACCTGATGAAATTTCAAATAAACGATACCGTTTCTGTTTTAGACGATGCCATTGATGGTGTTGTAATTGCCGTAAATCCACCTGAAGTAACTATTGAAACTGAAGATGGCTTTCCGCTAAAACTACACGAATCCAAATTGGTAAAAACAGGCACTGAAACTTTTACCTTTAGCGGTATAGCAGATGCTAAAGCTGAAAAAGCTGAAAAAAAGAAAAACCATATAAAAGGAAAATCACATACCGATGAATTTGTATTAGTGGTTGATTTACATATTGAAAAACTCGTGAAGTCTACACACCGAATGAGTAATTATGATATTCTCACACTACAATTAGATACCGCAAAACACAAATTAGATTTTAGTATTCAGAAACGCTTTCCGAAAGTAGTATTAGTACATGGTGTTGGTGATGGCGTATTAAAAGAAGATATTTACAGTATGTTACGTCGTTATGATAACATCAGATTTTATGAAGCGGATTACCGTGAATATGGGATTGGAGCTACTGAAATACGTATTTTGCAACAATAATAATTTTTCTAATTTTTAATCTACTACAAATGTCACACTGAGCTTGTCGAAGTGTTGTGCAATAGCACTTCGACAAGCTCAGTGTGACATCGAAACTTCCTCTCAATAAAAAGGAAGCATTTAACTTCTACTCCTCATAACTAATTAAATAGTATTTTTGCAGAAAAATTTCAACACGTGGTTAAAATAGGCGACATAGAATTACCAGACTTTCCGTTATTACTTGCACCAATGGAAGATGTAAGCGATCCTCCATTCAGAGCATTATGCAAAGAAGAAGGTGCAGATGTAGTATACACCGAATTTATTTCCTCAGAAGGGTTAATTCGTGACGCTGCTAAAAGTGTTATGAAATTGGATATTTATGAAAAAGAACGTCCAGTAGGAATACAAATTTTTGGAGCTGTTTTAGAATCGATGTTACGCACTATCGAAATCGTTGAAGCTAGTAAACCCGATATTATTGATATTAACTTTGGCTGTCCTGTAAAAAAAGTTGTTTCCAAAGGTGCAGGAGCTGGAATTTTAAAGGATATTGACTTAATGGTTTCATTAACTGAAGCCATGGTAAAGCATACCAAATTACCTATAACTGTAAAAACACGTTTGGGCTGGGATGATGATTCTATCAAAATTGTTGAAGTTGCCGAACGCTTACAAGATGTTGGTTGTAAAGCCATATCAATTCATGGTCGTACCAGAGCACAACTATATAAAGGAGATGCAAATTGGGCGCCAATTGCAGAAGTAAAAAACAACCAACGCATGCATATTCCTGTTTTTGGAAATGGCGATGTTACTACTCCTGAAGACGCTATGCGAATGCGTGATGAATACGGATTAGATGGCTGTATGATTGGTAGAGCTGCTATTGGAAATCCATGGTTTTTTAATCAGGTAAAGCATTTTTTCAATACCGGTGAACACATGAAATTACCAACCATGGAACAACGTGTAAGTGCTGCAAGACGTCATTTACAAATGAGTTTGGATTGGAAAGGAGAGAGACTAGGTGTTTTTGAAACCAGACGCCATTACACTAATTACTTTAGAGGTATTAAAGATTTTAAAGACTATCGTATTAAAATGGTTACCACTGATGATTCCGAAGGTGTTTTTGACATTTTAGATGAAGTTGCACTGAAGTTTAAAGGTTATCAGTTTGATTAACTTGTCAGCAGGTATAATTTTCAAACCCATCAGTGGGTTTAATTCCCCATCTCGATAGCTATATCGGGATGCCTGGAACGAAAAGGTTATTTGTTAATTCATACCTCGTGTACTTACACCGAGGATATTGATTTCTTACTCTATAAATCCGAAACAAACACATTAACCAGCATTTAGCATTTTCTTGCTTATGCGATAGGAAGCTACTTTAGAGGCTATTAAGCCTAGTGAAAATATTGTAACTAAAACAATTAATACATTCATCGCTGTTAATTCAACTGGATATGGCATATCCGTTCCTGGAATTTTTATGTATTCAAAAACAACTTGTGAACCCACCAATAATACTCCCAGTAAAGCACCAATACTTCCACCTATAAACGTTAACAAAGCACCTTGAAGGAAAAATATTTGTTTGATATCACTAATTGGAGTTCCAAGATTTGATAATGTAATCAAATCTCTCTTTTTGTCAATGATCATCATGATAATTGCACCGATAACATTAAACAAGGCAATAATCAAAATCAATGTAAATATTAAATACACGGCAATATTCTCAGTGTTTAACATTTTATGAATTGCATCATTTAACTCTAATTTATTTTTAATTACAATCTTGTTCTCAAAAATAGTATTCAATTCATCTCTAAACACAGCTTCATCAACGCCGTCTATCGTTTTTAATTCTATATCTGTTATTGTATTAGCGTCATACCCCAATAATTGCTGAGCTGTTTCTAACGAAATAAATAAATATTGTTTGTACGTATCATTCACATTAAACAAACCTACATTATAACCCAAAACGGTGTTGTAATCATCTATACCTAATTGCCCCTTTCCTGGTTTAGGTACTAATAATTTTATTTTCTTTGAATAATCAAAAACTCCCAAGCCTAACTTGATAGCCAACTCCTCACCTACAACAGTTTGTGAAGATTTTGGTTCAAACCATTTCCCTAAGGAGATTGTAGAATCAATTGCTACGGTGTTTTGATACTGTTCATCAACTCCTTTAAAAGTTGCTAATTCAGTTTTTCCATTAAACTCTAAAAACACTCTTTCTTCAACAACTTTAGTGTAACTAATAATTTCAGGAATACTTTGAAGTTTTATTAATTGTTCTGGAGTGAGTACAATTCGCTTTCCAGAAATAGCGCTAATTTTAAAGTCCGGATCAACAACACTTGAATACGATAAGGTGAATGTTTTTAAGCCTGCAAAACCTGATAAAACTATTAATAATAGCATAGAACCAAAAATAACACCCATAGATGCTATTCTAGAAATGATATTTATAGCATTATTACTGCTTTTTGTAAAGAGATATCGTTTTGCTATGTATAAAGAAAATTTCAATTATACAATGTCTCTATCGTCTAATAAATCAGTGTTTTTAATAGGGTCTTCTTCTCCTTTTAAAGATTTTTCGATATTATCGATATATTCCAAAGAGTCATCAATGTAAAAGAATAATTCAGGCATTTTTCTTAACTGATGTCTTGTGCGTTGTGCTATTTCATGTTTTATAGCAGCCTTATTAATTTTTATACCTTTTATTAATTCGGCAGCTTTATCAACCGGAAAAATACTTAAGTATACTTTAGCTATTGATAAATCTGTAGGCACCGTAACTTTAGAAACTGAAATTAGTACCCCCTTCAATCCTCCTTCTCTTGCCGCTCCCTGAAGTACATCTACTAAATCAAGTTGCAAAACTCCTGCTATTTTCTTTTGTCTATTGCTTTCCATGCCACAAAAATAAGACAATAGCATTAAATATTTGAATTTACTACAACAAAACACTCATTTGCATCTCTTATTTCACCAAAAAAGCCCCTACAACTAGCCCTATACTTTAAATTTTGATTTATAAGATGTATTTTTACTGTCTATTATATCATATAACTAACAATTTCAGATGAATAAAATTGAACATATAGGTATTGCTGTTAAGAATTTAGAAGAATCAAATGCGTTATTCGCTAAGTTATTTGGTAAGCCACACTACAAAATGGAATCGGTTGAAAGCGAAGGAGTAAATACCTCCTTTTTTAAAATAGGAGAAAATAAAATAGAATTGTTAGAAGCTACAAATGATAATAGTCCGATTGCAAAATTCCTAAGTAAAAAAGGAGAAGGGGTGCATCATATTGCTTTTGACGTAACTGATATTGAAGCAGAAATTAAAAGATTACAAGGTGAAGGTTTTATTGTTTTAAACGAAAAACCTAAAAAAGGAGCTGACAATAAGCTGGTTGCCTTTTTACACCCAAAATCAACCAATGGTACATTAATAGAATTGTGTCAAGAAATTAAAGATATCTCATAAAAAAATTGGTGTATATGTAAATAAGTAGTAATATTGCACACGTTTTCGGTCCCATAGCTCAGTTGGTTAGAGCATCTGACTCATAATCAGAGGGTCCTAGGTTCGAGCCCTAGTGGGACCACCTTCAAACAAAGACTTTACAGCAATGTAAGGTCTTTTTTGTTTTATACACCTAGGTTTAAAGAGGTTTTCTATATATTTCCCAATACCTCATATTCTTCCAAAATATCCAATAAATTCTAATTAAAAGGCACACAATGGTTCTGTCGCATTAAATCTTACTATTTCAAATATATCTCATTTTGAAAGGGTAAAACAATCAATATATACAAACATCACCGTTACCCTCATATTATAATTCAGAAAGCTATTTATCTTAAACTAAGATTTACCTTAAGCTATAGAGATGTAGAAGAATTGATGGCTATTCGTGGAGTTAAAATAGACCATTCAAAGATGAGTGTTTAAATTCTCTAAAAAATAGAAAAGAACATGAACCAGCGTAAAAAGAAAGTAACAAATAGCTGGTAAAGATAGATTTCTATATAGAGTTGTAGATAAACAAGGAAATACAATAGACTTTCTACCAACCAAAAGAAGAACGAAAGGTTCAGTTCAAAAGTTTTTAAATAAAGCCATTGGAAATAATGGAAAGCCGAGAATAATCAACATAGATAAAAGTGGAGCTAGTACTGCTGGTATAAAAACTTGGAACAAAAGAATTTTTACTTCTAAGAGCATAAAGATTCGGAGGGTTAAATACTTAAATAATATAAAAGAGCAAGACCATAGGAATATTAAAAGAAGAATTACAATTACAACAGGATTTAAAGAATTTGAATCAGCACAAAGAACACTATCAGCAATAGAAATAACAAACATCATTAGAAAAGTACAAATCGTAAAGCCTAAAACGCTACATTTAAAACATTTTGCTCGTTAGCTGCTTAAGCTAAATAACTACTATAACATACACTTCAATTTTATTAATGCGACTGATCCAGTTTACAATTCATTAACATTTTTTTACATTTAGTTTAGATTTAAAATATGTTATTAATGTAGATTTGTTCAGCTCAACCTTAATGGTTTTAGCATATTAAACTATGAAATATATTCAGATATACACTGTAATTTTATTGTCATTTTTTTGCACTAATTGTAATGGGCAAGATAAAACAAGCCTAGAGCCTAAAGGTATTAATACTTCCTATGCACCCAATAGTATCACACGTACAATTATACAAGATAGAAATGAAAATATTTGGTTCGCCACATGGAAAGGCATTATTCGATATGATGGATATACATTTAAAAATATTACAAGTGATGTAAGTTTGAGTCGTTTTTTTTCTGTTTTAGAAGATAGAAAAGGGAACTTTTGGTTTGCTTCTATTGGTTCGGGTGTTTATTATTACGATGGAAATACATTTAAAAATTTTACAACAAAGGACGGACTTGCTAGTAATAGTGTTATTCATATTTATGAAGATAAAAGAGGTCATATTTGGTTCGGTACTGAAGAAGGTGCAAGCTGTTACAATGGAGAATCCTTTCAAAACTTCACAACTAAAGACGGACTGTCTAATAATGATGTTAATGCAATCATCGAAGACAACACTGGGGGAATTTGGTTTGGGACAAGAGGTGAAGCCTGTTTTTATGATGGAAAAACAATCACGAAAGTCACTAATAAAGACGGTAAATCTTTTAAGAATGTCCGCTCTATAATTGAAGATAAAAAAGGAAATATTTGGTTTGGCGGTAATGATGGACTTTGGCGTTTGGATGGCAATTCATTTACTAACTTTACAAAGAAGTTTGTTGGTTACATCTATGAAGATAAGAAGGGAAATATTTGGACTAGTTCAGAAAGTTCTAACACAAAAGGCTGGACACTATCACGCTATGATGAAAATTCCTTAAATAATGATAAAGCAACTGTCACCGAATTGAAGACATTAGACGGAATGTTTTTCGGTATTTTAGAAGATCATAATGGAAGTATTTGGGTCGGAACATTAAATGGCGTGTATCAGTTCTGATAGAATATTCTTAAACTCTATTAAGAACTAGCGTCTACTGTACCTACACAATTTAATCACCATCACACAACCCATTTAGCCCATTCTTAACAACCTATGCCAGCAATCAGATGATTGTTCCAAATATTTTGATTATCTTTATTAGCAATTTAAATTTCGGGGATATGAAGACAGCATTACTTACTTGCATTACATTTTTAGCAATAAACCTTAGCATAGGTGCAACACATATTATTAATTGGACTGTAGGTACTCATATCACAACTGAAATAGAAGTTGGAGATACAGTACAATGGAATTTTTCAGGATTTCACAATGTTACAAGTAGTGGTTCTCCATCTTTTGCTTCTTCACCAACTCAGAGTGGCGGCTCTTACTCTATCACTTTTAATTCAGTTGGAGAATATTATTATTTCTGTAGTGTTCATGGTCTAGCTAATATGGATGGAACTATTGATGTTAAACCAATTTTAGGTGTAGAAGAAGCGGAATCCAAGTCTAGCTTTTCAATATACCCAAACCCATCAAGAGATGTACTAAACTTAAAATTACCTAGTAATAACTCAAGTGTTCTTGTTGAAGTTTTTGATGTTACTGGAAAGAATATATATAAATCTAAGGCAATAAAGCCAACCAGTATTAATGTTTTAAACTGGAAAACTGGATTATACTTTGTTAAAGTTAGCTCTGATAATTATAAGGTAACTAAACGATTTATTAAGGAGTAGAAGGCCCACGCAATCCATTCAACCCCTTCTAACAGACTAGAACTTCAATCAGATGAGTTGTCATAAATAACAAAGACAGTCGATTAGAACTGTCTTAATATTGTGAAAAAATAGTTAGTATTTATTTTATTCTTTCAATTTTTTAAATTCTTTTTTTAAGCTTTCCCCTATTTTCTTAGTATCCTTCTTAAGATGCTTTGAGCTTTTATTTATTTCTTTTGATAGGTGTTTTAATTCCTTATTGAGGTTCTTTATCCAGTTTTTATGCTTGAACTCCGCCTTACTAGTTTTAATGCCGTTTTTAAACTCTTTAAAAAAAACTTTCTGTCCTTTATTTACTTTTTTAATTAGTTTATTCACTTTTAATTCAACTGAGCCTCTTTCTACTTCAACTTCTAATCTATCTTTGCTAGATTTCACATTAAACTCTGTGCCAAGAACTTTAATTTCTCCTTTGTTAGTTTTAACAATGAATGGGGATTCTCCTTTAGTGACACTGTAGAAAATTTCTCCATTCTGTGTTACCACTCTTTGTTCAAAGTTTTTGTTATATTCAAGAGAGCTATTTTTATTTAAGTAAGCTTTAGAACCATCGGGTAAATCAATGATTTGAAAGCTGTCTGTTGTAGATATTTTAATATTCGAATTTGAGCAAGAAAATAAAATTAGAACAATTACAATTGATAATAGCATTAAATTTTTCATAGATATTTGTCTTTATAATTATTTGTATAAACTGAATAGTTCGGTTTTTGTTACTTATTATCTACACCCCTTGGTATGGAATCACGAATCTAAGCAAAATTCATCTCATTTCAATTCCCATAAGTAACATGCTTAGGTTAAAAAAAGTTATAAGGGAGATATTATAGCTCTACTATTTTAATTACATCGCGACTTGTGTATTTCGTTAAACATCAGTACTTTGTGATCGCTATATTAACTTGAATTAGTTTTTAAGTAAGTTAAGTTAAAACAAGGCAGGGAACCCAAACTCTGTCTTGTTTATTACATTCAACCTCACGCCTTCCTCACCAACGTAAACGATACTAAATAAGTCTAAATACCCAATTTAAATCCTTTTTATAAATTAGTTCAATTCTAGTATAAATGGTAGCTTTGAATAAATTTAAACCAGGAGGTATTGTATTAATCTATCATAACCAACTAGTAAGTAAGCTTTTAAAAAATGAAACATCAAAAAAATACAAACTCCCTAGATTGGATTGCTGGAAAAGTAAAAGGGTTTCAAGGAAAGAATTTGATTGAAATGAAAAATGGCGGCTTAAAAAAGGTAAAAGTAGAGCCCTTTTCAACATATCCCTCTCACCTTCACCCTAATAAAACGGAATATATTTATGTTCTTGAAGGAAAACCAAAAATTACTATTGGTGATAAAATATATCATGGAAATAAAGATGATTTTTTCACTTTACCTAACTCAATAAAGCATAGTATAGAAAATCCTTTTGATTCAGAATGTATACTTCTTGTTGGGGCTATAAATATATAAGACAGATAATCCGAGCTCCGTTTTTTTATTTAATTATTGAGAATACCTACTTTACCTAATTCTACGACATAACCCACACTAATAAACTACCATTATATACACTAACCTCCACAAATAATTTCTAAGCCTATACTAAGTTAGTAAGATAGCGTGATCATAACATGTTAAATACTATTTTAGCTTTTGCTTAAATAAGATAATATCGTAACTTTGTATTATGGAAAACAATTCTTGCATAAGACAAAAAGCTGATATTGAGCAAATAAACCGTTGTAAAGGTTCGGTTTTGGAACTACACGGAACATTTGACTATTTATCCAATGCGCTTTCACTGGCTGGAAATAACGTTAGATTAAAAATACTTTACTTACTCTTTGAGGAAAAACGACTTTGTGTTTGTGACTTAAGTGATATTCTTGAAATGAACGTTTCTGCAATCTCTCAACATTTAAGAAAAATGAAGGACAGAAAACTAATAGTTACCGAAAGAGAGGGGCAAACAATTTTTTACTCATTAACGGTAGAATATGAAAAATTACTAAACCCTTTTTTTGAGATACTTGATAAAAATAAGATTATAGAAGTAATATGAAAAGTGAAAAGAAATTAATCGGAGCGGGGATATTTACAGCAATCACAGCTTCGTTATGTTGTATAACTCCAGTCTTGGCTCTTATAGCTGGAACAAGTGGGGTCGCATTAACATTTTCATGGATAGAGCCTTTTAGACCTTATTTAATTGGATTGACAATCTTAGTGCTTTCATTTGCTTGGTATCAAAAACTAAAACCTAAGAACGAAATTGATTGTGAATGTGAAACTGATGAAAAGCCAAGGTTTATTGATTCGAAAACCTTTTTAGGAGTTATAACTGTATTTACAATCGCTATGTTGACACTTCCATATTACTCGGGTATTTTCTATCCTAATACAGATAAGCAAATAATCGTAGTTGATAAATCTGATATTAAAACAGTGAAATTTAGAATTGACGGAATGACTTGTGCAAGTTGCGAAAAACATATTATTCATGAAGTAAATAACCTAAATGGAATTTTAAGCTCAGTAGCGTCCTATGAAAAAGGAAGTGCTATTATTGAATTTGACAGAACAAAGACTAACGAAACAGAAATTGAGGGAGCAATTAACTCAACTGGGTATAAAGTAACAAACAACAATAAATGAAAGTAATATTAAAATCAGAAATTACTTGTCCAAATTGCGGACATAAGAAAGAAGAGGATATGCCAACCAATGCATGTCAATTCTTTTATGAGTGTGAAAATTGCAAAAAAATACTGAGGCCAAATAAAGGTGATTGTTGTGTTTATTGTTCATTCGGAACAGTTCCTTGTCCACCTATTCAAGAAAATAAAACCTGTGGGGACTCAAACTGTTGTTAAAAATTAATACCAGGTATTCTTTATGTATACCTCGTAATACCATAAACTAGTTTTATTATTCAATAACATAAATATATGATAACACTAGAACCTCACGCCTTTCTCAACAACGTCAAACGTTACCAACACTTAATTAACAACATACACAACCCGTTCAGCCATATTC
>JABSPO010000157.1 GCA_013214625.1 Flavobacteriaceae bacterium | reverse complement strand
AAAACGGTTCACGCGCCAAATGGAGCTAATGTATCGTTACCGATAGGCGGAGAGAGTGGCCTTTTGACTCCAAATCTTCAAGCACTGAGTTTCTGGCAGCCATATGATAATAGTAACAAAGATAAAAGAAGAGACGAATCTAATTATCAGTTAGAGTTATTTAAATATGAAAAGAAATCTAAAAAACTTGTCGTAAGAAAAATAAATATTGGAGATAAATATATTAGCAATATAGGTTTGTATATTAATAATAAAAAAGAAATTTATTTTGCTGGTTACTATAATGATGGTGAGTCAAGTTCTAATGTTGATGGTATAGCTGTTTTTAAAATGGATGATATTGATAATGTACCTACTAAAAACTTCCACGAAATACCAGTTGAAATATTAAACCAGTATGTTAAAGCAAAAACTAAAAGGAAAAATAATAGAAAAGACAAGAAAGATAAAGCAGAGTTTAATTCTTTAATACTGAGAAAATTATTTTTCCATGAAGATGGTGGTATTTCAATTTTAGGGGAACAATATTATGTTAAAGCTCATACCACTTATAGTTCTAACGGAGGTACTAGAACTAGATATACATATCATTATAATGACATGCTAATATCTAAGATTAATGCTTCAGGGAAACTTGATTGGATGCGTAAAATTCCTAAAAGACAAAAAGGTGTAAGAGGATTAGGAGGGATGTCATTTACCCATTTTTATACAAATAATAATCACTATCTTTTATATTTGGATAATGTCAAAAATATAGGGCTTCCATTAAATAAAATTCCAGCAATGCATTCGGATAAAATGGGAGGGTATTTAACTGCATGTAAAATTAATGATGCTACAGGAGAAGTTTCAAAAGGATCTATATTTGATTCTAGAAAATTAAAAGGAAAAATTGCTGCACATCAATTTAACACAGATAGAATTGTGCAAACTAAAAAAGATGAATTTATTATAGAAGTTTATAAAAAGAAAAAGGAAGATGTTTTAATTAAAGTAAAAATTAAACATGAAGAGATGGTTGAGGAAAGTCAATTATAAATGGTTTAACATCAATAAAAAAGCGATTATTTCATGTAGGAATAATCGCTTTTTTTGAGAGTGAATTTTAATTGATCACTTTTTAATCTCTATAAAATCTTTGTATTCTAAAAAGAAATTTTCTAATAAATCCATGTGTTTATTAAAGAATTCATAGGCCGCTCTCCAAGTGTCTTTGTTATGGATGCTGAACTTTTCTTCATGTAACACATAGATTCTACAAATGGTTTTCTGCGATTTTTCTAAATAGTAATCATCATCAAAAATAACTTCTGAGAGGTATTCCGTTTCTAAAATAGTTTTTAGTGATTCAAACTTTTCATATTGTTCTAAACGGTCGTATTCGTCTTCTAGTTCAATATCAATACATACTAAGGCAATTTTTCTATCCGCTTGAAACTTTAGGGAAACATCTTTTATTTTAGTATTGTATAACAACCATTTTCTAGGGAAAGATTTTCCGTAGCTGGTCCAAAATAATTCGCGTAATAGTCTTGATTCTTCTCTGTTAAACATCTTCTTAAATAATACTTATTACAAACATTGTAATGACTTTAATAAATTAACTCTCGACTGCGATCGAGGTAACACTTAGTTGTTTTATTGTCTGGTCGAGCGCAGTCGAGACCTTAGCTCTATATAAAATAAGCTGAAATTAATCCAACAGTAATTATAATAAGCTTAACTAAATTGAATTTATGTCCTTCACTGCTTTCAAATAAAATGGTGGTGGAAATATGTAAAAATATACCTACAGCCATTGCCATTATATGAGATGAATAACTTGATAAACTTGGGAATTCACTTATTAAAAAGGTTCCTAAAGGCGTCATTAATGCAAACAAAGTTAAAAATAAGGCAATAGCTGATTTTTTCATAGCAGATTGCATGAAAAATGTAGCTAAAATAATAACTACCGGTATTTTGTGGATGACAATACCATATAATATATTATCATGATGCCCTAATGGAGTACCTTCAATTAATGAGTGTAAGCTCAAACTGATAAAAAGCATCCATGGGAATTTATTATCTTCTTCATGTAAATGTACATGTCCGTGTTCGGCTCCTTCAGAAAAGAATTCTAAGCATATTTGGAATAAAATACCGAAAACAATAAATAAGCTTATGGTTTTAGTATTGTTATGCTGTTGAAATATTTCCGGTAGCATTTCAAAAATGGTAATACCTAATAAGAATGCACCACTAAAGGCTAATAATAATTTTAAATTCTTCTTTTGTTGTGGTTTAAATATAATTACAAATAAGAAGCCAACTAAAACCGATAATATAGGGAGTAAGTAAGTAATCATTTAAATAGTAAAATTAAACGTTTAGAAGTTTTAGAATGGAATTTATTCAACTTATAATCTCCAAAGATATCTAATAAAGTAATTCCAGCTTGATTGAAATACTGTTCAAAATCAGCTAAACGAATCGATTGTACTTTTTCGGTAAAGAAAAATTCTTCGCTATTATCCGTAAAGCGAATTTCTTTATGAATGAAATTATTTTTCACATAACGTTTGATATGAAAATCGATATGTTCAACGGTTTTTACTTCTTCTACAACAAGATTGTCAATAATGAAATCTACATTCATAAAATCAATTACTCCGAACCCAGTTTCGTTTAAACTTGCTTGAATGGCTTGTAGGGTTTTAATGTTATCGTTTTCATCTTCAAAATAACCAAAACTTGTAAACAGGTTAAAAACGGCATCAAATTGTTCAGGATATATAGTTCGCATATCATGCACATCAAACTTCAACGTATCATTTTGAAATTGTGTAGCATACGCAATACTATTTTTTGATAAATCAACACCTGTAACGCTATACTCTAATGAATTCAAGTAAACTGCATGCCTACCTTTACCACAAGCTAAATCTAATATAGTTCCGTTTTCAGGTAAGTTTAAATAATTGGTTAAGTGCTTCATAAAAAGCTCAGCTTCTTTATCATCTCTATCCTTGTATAATAGATGATAGTATTTGGTATCAAACCAAGAGGCGAACCAATTATCTGTTTTATTATCTGTAGTCATTAAAATAATTTTCTTTAAGTGGCTTGAAACTTCATGTACTAAGAAAGTAAAATACTTGATTTCGATACGAAATTCTCATCTGCGTCACTTCGAGCGCTATCGGCACGAGAAGTTACTCAATCTGACGTATTATACTTTCAAAACACGTCAATTCGAGTGATTTTCAATAGAAAATTGTATCGAGAATAGTGTTTTGAATTATAAAATTAGGATCAAACTAAGGTTTGATCCTAATTTTATAAAACTAAATGCAAAAATACTGTATTTTTGCAAGCTATGGGAGATAATTTTAAAATGGTTGCCAAGACTTTATTTGGTTTTGAAGAACTTTTAGCAAGTGAGTTACGTAATCTTGGTGGAGCACACGTTACAGTAGGGGTTCGAAATGTAAGTTTTGAAGGAGACACAGGCTTTATGTACAAAGCGAATTTATGTTTACGAACAGCAATTAAAGTTTTAAAACCTATAAAAACGTTTCGTGTAAGAAATGAACAAGATTTATACGATGAAGTATACAAAATGCCTTGGAATAAGTATTTAAACGTAACAGATACCTTAGCCATAAATGCTACTGTATTTTCTGAACAATTTACGCATTCACAGTTTATAGCCTATAAAACTAAAGATGCAATTGTAGATAAGTTTAGAGATACTGAAGGATCACGACCTGATGTTGATTTGGATAACCCACACTTACGTATTAATGTGCATATTCAGCGTAATGAATGTACGATATCATTAGATAGCTCGGGAGAATCATTACACAAACGTGGGTATAGAACAGCTACCAATATTGCTCCAATTAACGAAGTATTAGCAGCTGGATTAGTGATGTTGTCTGGTTGGGATGGACAATGCGATTTATTAGACCCGATGTGTGGTAGTGGAACTTTAGCGATAGAGGCTGCTATGATAGCATGTAATATTCCTGCAAACATCAATAGAAAACAATTTGGGTTTGAATCTTGGTTGGATTTTGATGAGGAACTGTATAATAAAATAGAGGAATCTTGTTTGAATAAAATACGAGAATTTCACCATAACATTATCTGTTATGATAAAGCACCTTCTGCAATACGAAAAGCTGAGGATAATATTGAGAATGCAAACTTATCAGAATACATAACTGTTGAACAAGAAGACTTTTTTAAATCGTCTAAAAACTCTGATAGAAAACTACATATTATATTTAATCCACCTTACGGGGAGCGTTTACCAGTTGATGTAAAAGAATTCTACGGACAAATAGGGGATGCCTTAAAACAAGGGTATACAAATACGAATGCATGGTTTATTACTTCAAATTTAGAAGGATTAAAATCTGTAGGATTAAGACCGTCAAGAAAAATTAAACTTTTTAACGGGAAATTAGAGTCTCGTTTAGTCAAATATGAAATGTATGCTGGGAGTAAGAAGACGCATAAGCAAAAGCCTTTAGAAGAAAATTAACATTTCATTATAATACTTAACTGTTTATTATTGATATATTTACTAAAAATCATTCAAATTCAAAACTTATTATCATGAAAAAATTAATTTTATCACTAGCCTTTGGTTTATTTTTTGTTGTATTTTCAAACGCACAAGAAAACACAAAAACTGTAGCTGTTAAAACAGAAACGACAAAAAAAGCTTGTACAGCTAAAAAGGCATGTTGCGCAAGTAAAACTGCAGCTGTATCTGGATCAGAAAAATCTGTTGAAGGAAATGCAGGAAAATCTGCTACTTGTTCAAAATCAAAAGCATCTTGTTCTAAAGCAAAGAAAGAATGTAGTGCTTCTAAAGCGAAGGCAGTTTCTGGATCAGAAAAATCAAGTGAAGGTAACCCTGGAAAAGCAACTAAGTCTTGTTCAAAGTCAAAAGCTTCTTGCTCAAAAGCTAAGAAAGCTTGTAGTGCTAGTAAAGTGAAAGCTTAAGTAATTTACACATAAAATAGGAAAAGTCGCTTTAGTCTAACTAAAGCGGCTTTTTTTGTGCTATAATTTTTAATAAGAGAGCTAAGTAGATAATTACATAATTTATAAAGCCTTATAACAGTTGGTTTTTTTGAAACACAATATTAATTGTTTGTCTGTTCGAGCACATTCGAGAATTTTTTAGAAGTAAAAGGTCTCGACTGTGCTCGACCTAACGAATACTACTTAAATAAGAACTGATCTAATGTCCTCAATACTATTTAAGTCGTTATTCATGATAAAAACAATAAGAAACTACATGAACTAAATAGCTGTGCAGTTACAGCATAATTCAGAGTTGAGGTTATATTTTATTCCTTACCTCATTCCAGCGCCACAAATTTTTCTTTAAGTTCAAGTATTCCTTACTTCAAATCTTTGCCTTTTTCATTTCATTAAATTTAAATACCACTTTCCTCCCACTCATTTCAAAGGTTTAGGTTACAGTAATTATTTGATGTTTTCCATGTGCCTTCGGTTTGTAAATAAAATGAATTCACAGTATTTAAAAAGAATCTAAAACGTACTAATATGCTCTTTCAGCACACATGTGCACTGAATCAATACATATATGTATTGATTCAGTACAATGTAACTAGGGGCGAAAACTATTTTGCAATCCCCCAAATTATATAATTATGAAAATATCATTTTTAACATTAGTTCTTTTACAATTTTGTTCAATTAGTTACTCCCAAGTAGGTATAGGTACGACAAATCCTCTAGCAACATTGCACGTAGCGGGTACATTACGAATAGATAATACATCAAGTACAAAAACAAACTCGACACATTTAAGCGGTTTAGATGCAAACGGTGTTGTAAATCAAGTTGACGTAGGTACTAATTTATCTTTAGTTAATGGAGTTCTCAGTGCAACTGGCGGTGGCGGCGGTAGCGGTACATTTTATAGTGTAGCTACTATAAATGTAAATACTTCTAACAGTTATATAACATTAGGGAATGGAGTTACAGGGATAAACAGTTTCAATCTCGATAAAACTATTTTTATGATTAACCCAAATGGAGGTGGGAATATAAATATAGGTAAAATTGCAGGTGGTACTGATGGTAGGCACATATACCTTTACTGTCAGTCAGCCAATACTGTTATGTTAAAAACACAGTCTAGCGTGGGAGGGGGAGATTCAAAATCCGTTTTTGCAAAAGGTATAACTCAAATTACAATTAACCAAGATGGTATTATTGAACTAGTCTATGTTGGTGCAATTAATCGATGGATTGTATTAGCGGTGAGGCAGTAATTGCCAACGTGTTTGTGTGAGATACAGCTTCTAAATAGGCGTTTTAGTTTTACATGATGTATTTAGTTATGTCGATTAAAAGCTTAAAGTGATTGAGCGTTGATTTGTCAAGTGTTGTTAAATAAAAGGAGCCTCTTTTAATTAAAGAAGTATTCTTCAGTTAGAGGTGGTTTAATCTGCAAAAAAAAAGCTAATTATTCTTAAAAATAAAGACGCAATGTTATGTGTTTTAATAGCTATTTATTGTCCATATACTATTTGTTAAACATCGCTTATAAAGTATTTTTAAAAAAGGCTTGAGTACTCTCATCAGTACTGCGATAATTAATAAGCTTTTTTTTTAAAAAAAACTGTAAAATACAATATGCTTAAATATTAAAGTCAAAAAAACCTTCCATGGGAACAAACAGTGAGATATTCAACATCATAAAGTCAATGTCTATGAACGAAAAGAGGGCATTTAAAATATTTTGTAAAAAACATACTTTAGGAGATCAGAACAAATACATTCTCTTATTCGACACAGTTGACAACTTTAGTAGCTTTAATGAAAAAATGATTAAGGAAACTTTGGATGATAATGGGTATTCTAGTAAGTACTTTTCATCTGATAAAAATTACCTGAATAGAATCATTTTAAAATCACTAAATGAATTTCATTCAGAAAAAACATGTGATTTAAAAATAAAACAAAATTTAATTTCCATAGAAATTCTATTTTATAAAGGGTTGTATAACGAATGTTTATCCCTAATTAATAAGACTAAACGAATAAAACTTGCTTCGGAAAGTCAATATTTAATCCTAGAAATTATTAAATGGGAAAAAAAGTGCTTAGGGTATTCCAAAGGGTTATTAGAAGCAATAAAAACAAATAACTTACTTGATAATTACTTCGATAATATTAGATCTGAAAAAATAATAACTGATTTTTATTATAAAAGCTATTATTACAAAAACAGTGTAGGTAAAACACCTCAAGAACAGTTAGAAGAAAATTTTAATGAAATATTTCTTGATCCAATTTTTAAAACTAAGGATGACACAAGAAACATACATACATACATACATACATACATACAAATATTTTTTTCTATTTAATTTATGCTAATTATCACCATATAAAAAAAGAGCGTTTAAAAGAACTTGATTACCTAAGAAGAGTTATCGTTTTTTTTGATAAAAACGATATATATAAACTTGAAAAACCTCTGGATTACATTTCTATATATATCAGAATAATTGATATTAATAAAAAAGAAAAAGAATCAACTTTTTACAATGACCTAAAGACATTACGAAATTTCGATAAATTTATAAGTATTCAGAATAAAGTAGCAAAAGAACGTGTGTTTTTACATACTTATCAAGCTGAGATAGAATACTTGTTAAATTTCGATAAGGCTAAAAAAGGTCTTTTAATCATGACTGATATGCAAAAAGAATTAAAGGAATACGAGTACACCATTGAGCCGTATTACATTATTTCTATATACTATTTATTTGCTTCCATATATTGCTCTTTAGGAAATTTTTCAGATGGTTTAAAATATGTTAATAAAATTTTAAATGAATACAAATTCAATCAGCGTCCAAAAACGTTTATAAAAGCGGAGTTTTTAAATATTGTTATCCATTATGAATTGAATAACTATGAATTAGTACAAAAAGGAATAACTTCTTTAAAGAAAAAATATAGAACTAACTTTAAGTTAAGTTATTTAGAAAAAAATATTCTTAAAACTATTTTAATAATTATCAGTAACCCAAACATAATTAATGAACGAGCTGCATTTTTTAAATTAAAAACTAGAATAGAGAATAGCAAAAAAGTTAACTCCTCAATTGAAAAAAACTACTTTAATTATATTATTTTAAAAGCAATGAGTACTTAAAACAGCTATACCTTTATTAATTTAGAAATGATTTCTTCATTTAACCAAAAAGTAATAGATTTTAGTAATTATATAAACTATTACTCCAGTTTTGAGCAGGCATATACAATATAAAAAACTTACATATTGTATGTTTTTTACACGGAGTAACTTTAAAAACACTATAAACCCTTGTTCTCTAAATCTAGTTCATTGTTTAAATCGGTTTGACAAGCTTTAGTTGCAGGGGAAAACATCTAAAACAAACGTGTTTAGAAAAAACAGGTTATGAAACCTGTCATAATTAGGTATGATCCCCTACTTTTAATTATACTTATATCCACCCAGTATAAAAAAAAACTAGACTTTCCGTAAAGAAATATATTTAAAACTGATACGTAATCGAAAAAATAAATATTCTTGTTTTAAAAGAAATTTCAGCAGTGTCAATTTACCCTATTAGTACAGGTTTCACCTTTATCAGGACATGCTTTCCTTAAATCGACACGGCGCAACTGGGTAACGAAAACTATTTTTGTTTCAAATAAATTATTCACAATATGGATCGACTCTTGTATCAATTTAGTTGATTTTTAAAAGTATAACCTGACCTAAACAGTCATAACCCCTAAATGTCATGAAGATTAAATTTATCCTATTTTTATTTTGGAATTTCATTATACACTCCACCTTTTCACAAGTTGGAATTAACACTACGTCACCAGAAGGAGCTCTTGATGTATCATCTTCCACAACTGGTTTTGTTCCTCCTCGTGTGCAATTAACATCAACGTTACTTGAAGCCCCTGTTGTTAACCCTCAAACAGGAAGTATTCCTGCTGGAACTATTGTATGGAACATTGCTAGTGCAGGAACTGTTCCAAATGATGTAGGTCCCGGTTTGTATTACTGGGATGGTTCAAGATGGATTTCTTTTGCAGGGTCTCCAGGGGGTATAGACTGGTCCATAAGTGGTAATTACGGGACTAACACAACATCTAATTACATCGGAACCAATGATGATAATGGATTTGTTGTAAAAACAAATGCAACAAACAGGTTTCTTTATGGAAATGCTGGTGGTTTATATAGTTATGAAGATGGTGCAGCTGCAACTCCTGCGTATTCATGGAATGACAATAAAGATTTAGGAATATATCGTAAAGGTGCTGATACCTTAGCTTTTTCTACAGTGGGTCTTGAAAGAATGTATATAGAGGAGCGTGGAAGAGTAAGTGTTAATGGTGCTAATACTAATCAAGGAGTATTAAACGCTACATCTCTTACTGCAGGTACTGCATGGAACAAGGTTTTTTCAGCAATTCAAGGTGTAAATAACGAGGATTATGGAGCTGGATTATGGGGGAAAACAAGCAGTGCTACCGGATATGGAGTTTATGGATATGCTTGGAAATTTGATGGTATAGGTGTATTTGGTTATAATAATAAAAAAGGAATAGGTGTTTACGGAAAGAATGATGGAGGAGGTATTGGTGTAAAAGGAGAGTTTACTGGTAATGCTGTTACAGGTACTGCTATAGGTGTAAATGGTATTTCTAGTAGAACCAACGGATATGGTGTATTGGGTGAAAACACAGCATTTTCTGCTGGTGGATCTGCTGAATATGGCGTGTATAGTAACGGTGACTCAGGAGCTACAGGTGTTAAAACTTTTAGGATTGACCATCCATTAGATCCGGAAAATAAATATTTAGTGCATTTTTCTATTGAATCAAACGAAGTACTTAATATATACAGAGGTAAAGCAACATTTAATGAAGAAGGGAATACTACGGTTACACTTCCAAATTATTATAAAGTCATTAATAAAGATGCCTCTTATCAGCTAACACCTATTGGCGCTGCAATGCCAAACTTATTCATTTCTAAAGAAATTAGCCAAAATACTTTTGTTATATCGGGTGGTGTTGCAGGAAAAAAAGTGTCTTGGCAAATAACGGCACAACGTAATGACCTTTATGTACAAAGAAAAAAGCCACAGGTTGAGGTGGAGAAAACAGAATTTGAAAAAGGAAAATATTTAATTCCAGAGTTGTACAATCAACCAAAGGAAAAAGGAGTTTTTTATAGCAACAAAAAAATAAAAGTAAATAACATAAATAATTAAGATAAAAGTTATGAATAAAAAAGTACTCACGTTTTTAGGTTGCATATGTTTTTTAACAAGTGTAGCACAAATATCTCCAGATGATATGATCATTCAAATGGGTAGAGGTCTTAATATAGGAAATGTTTTAAGTGCGCCCACAGAAGGTGCTTGGTCTCCTGCTATCGAGCAACAATATTTTATTGATGTAGCTACTGCGGGTTTTACCAATGTGAGAATACCAATTGATTTTTATGGGGTTCATACCACAGGGGATACTACAGGATATGCTACCAATAATGGAACTTCAGGGAGCTACACGGGTTCCTCAGCAGATTATGTAGTTGATCCTGCTTATTTAAATCGCTTAGAAGAAATTATTGGTTGGGGTTTGGATGAAGGATTGGTTATCACGC
>JABSPO010000156.1 GCA_013214625.1 Flavobacteriaceae bacterium | reverse complement strand
CGTTGTAAACTCAGCCGTTTTGCGGGTGCAAAGATACCACCTTTCTTTCCTATCAACCTAACTTTTTAGGCGCTTTTTTTGAAGTGTTATACTAGCGACTGGAAACGTGCTAATTATAACTCTAAATTGGGATAGTGAATTTAAGAATTATATATGTACTGACAAAATCATTTGAATTAAAATAATAGTTTGCCTCTCCTTATCCTATTTTTTAATCCACTTATCGGACAACTCAAAGTAATCAAATTCCAAAGCATGAGGTTGTTTTTCCAGAATCCCATCCATAAACGAGCGCATTAACACATCCTCTATATAATAGTCTTCATGATTATTCATAGGATTATATTCTTCTTTAAGGGATATACTAAACATACTTGCTGTAGAATTATACCAAAAAGCTCTCCAACCACTACGCAACTCTTTTATTAATTCAAAAGCAGTAGTTCCTGTTTGACGGTGAATTAACTTAATTAATATCTGCCCTTCTGTTCTTGAGAATTTTTTTAGTTTTTCAGAAAACTCTTCTTCTATGTATTTCTGAATATGCTTTGTATATTTTTTCTTCTTACGCTTACTCTTTATATGAGTCAGACTATCCTGCAATTCTGTTAAACGATCCGCTGCCATTTTTGCGAACGGATACACCTTCCTGACCTTTCTCCTTAATATAAGGTACTTGATTCTATCCTTCCTACTAGAGAACTTTATCTTTTTAAGCATTACAACATCATCTAATCCGATAACGTCAGTATATAAGGTATCGCCTTTAACTAAAAAGTACTCTTTATTTATTGTATCAGTAACTTTTTCTTGTTCTTCCTGAGCAGAAAGAGCTACTGAAAATAATGGTATATATAGGTATAGAAAAAACTTCATCAATATGCTTTATATTTTTACCGGCTAAAATCATTCCAAAATTACTAATTAATTTTGGTTATTGGTTATTTTTTTATACCCCCCAACTTCTTAACTTTTGCGTTAGGGATAGTAGTGGCTACCCTACAGCCTGAGTAAAACGAAGTGCGAAGCGTAATAACGGATAGCCCGACCGAAGGGAACGTCCTTATTCAGTATTCAGTTGTTAGGATAAACTCAAAAAATTACTACATTTAGCTTTTAAATTAAATCATTAAAAAAAACATGGCAAAGAAATCTATATTAAATAAAAAATCGATTGCATTTTTAGAGAAATACCTTAATAACGCTGCTCCAACAGGGTATGAATGGGAAGGACAGAAAATATGGATGGACTATCTTAGACCATATGTAGATACTTTTATTACGGATACCTACGGAACTGCGGTTGGTATAATTAACCCTGATGCTAAATATAAAGTTGTTATTGAAGGGCATGCCGATGAAATTTCATGGTATGTTAACTACATTACCGATGAGGGATTAATTTATGTAATCAGAAACGGAGGAAGTGATCATCAAATAGCACCTTCGAAAGTTGTTAATATTCATACTAAAAAAGGAATTGTAAAAGGATTGTTCGGATGGCCAGCTATTCACACTAGAAAAGGCACTTCAGAAAAAGCTCCGAAATTAGATAATATCTTTATTGATGTTGGATGCACTACTAAAGAGGAGGTATTAGAATTAGGAGTTCACGTTGGATGCGTAATTACCTACCCTGATGAGTTTCATATTTTAAACAAAGACAAATTTGTTTGTAGAGCTATTGACAATAGAGCTGGTGGTTTTATGATCGCTGAAGTTGCTCGTTTACTACACGAAAACAAAAAGAAACTTCCTTTTGGATTATATATCACTAATTCAGTACAAGAAGAAATTGGATTGCGTGGCGCTGAAATGATTACTCATACTATCAAGCCTAATGTTGCTATTGTTACTGATGTTTGTCATGACACTACAACACCAATGATTGAGAAGAAAACTGAAGGAGAAACTAAAATGGGTGACGGACCAGTTATTACCTATGCTCCTGCTGTTCAACAAAAATTACGTGATTTAATTACTGATACTGCTGAAGCAAATAATATTCCTTTCCAACGCATGGCTTCTTCAAGAGCTACCGGAACTGATACTGATGCTTTCGCATACAGTAATGGAGGAGTTGCTTCTGCATTAATATCATTACCATTACGTTATATGCATACTACTGTAGAAATGGTACATAGAGATGATGTTGAAAATGTAATTAAGTTAATTTATGAAACATTATTGAAAATTGAAGATGGGGAAGATTTCTCTTACTTCAAGTAAGAACTTTATAAATTACCTATAAAAAAGCCTCAGGATTGAATTCAATCCTGAGGCTTTTAATTTTATATCATGCTCTGATCTCTTTATTTAACAGGAAACCCTTCACTAATCAATTCTCGTTTTTCTTTTTCATTAAAAACACCAATGATAGAATTAATTTTATATTCATCATTTTTAAGGTTGTACACCCAAGTATACAAATCTCCCATATAGCTTAATCCTTGATGCCATTTTCTATTTGGGTTTCGTTTTTTATCATACCTGAATTCTTTCCATTTGATAATTTTATCAATTGTAGTTAACGGTGGAGTCCAAGATCTAGCTTCATTATAAAGATCTTCCCAAAGTTTGTTTATCCTATCAATAGTTTCGACACTTAAACCTTCTTTTCTGGGCAATACAGTGTTATTAAAATCTGTTTGAATAATGCTTTTTTTTATTTTAGGCATCACCAAAAGCTTTTCAATAAGCTTCTTTGCTGCATTTTCAGGAGTCCTACTGGTCTTCTCTAAATCAAAACCTAATTCTTTAATTTTAGTTAATAATTCAGGGGTTCCTCTTTTTTTCAATCCTACTAAATATGTTCCTAAATTTTGACCTTTAAATCTATATCTGTGATTTGCCTTTACATTTTCACCTGATTTAATTGCCTCTGATAATAAAGTCAACCATAGCTTATTCGTATCTGTTTGTTCTGAATTCATTTTTTTTCTTTTTATTGCACATACCCCCGTATGTTTTACTAAGTTAGTTTATTAGTAATTAAAGTAAAATTAAATTCTAGGTACAAAAATAGAAAAATATTCTTTATCATCACTTTACACAACAGAACTTCTATAATTCATTTATTATTTAACGGATTATTAAGGACATTAGTAATACCCTGAAGAGAATGTAATAAGTTGTAAAAAAAAATGCTTTATTGAAAAACATACTATAACTAAAAAACTCTCCCATAATAATTCAAATCAACAATTTCTCCTTTCGTAGTACGGTAATCGTTTCTGATAGTACCTTCTAATTCAAATCCGTTTTTTAGTATCACACCAATACTTCCTAGGTTTCTAGCATTTGCTCTACATAGTAGTTTTTTGAAATGATATGTTTCTATTAAATGATCAACAACCAAGGCTGAAGCTTTTGTTATTACTCCTTTACTTTCATGAGCTTTATCAATAAAAGCTCCTAATTCAGCTTTTGGTACATTCCAATCAATATTTTTTACATCTATCAACCCAATGATTTCATTAGTTTCTAAATTCGTAATCATATATGGAAAATAACTTCTGTCTTCAATTTTTTGAGCTATTTCCTTACAATAATCAATAGTAGCTTCTAATGTTTTGGTTTTAGAAACCGTTCCTGCGAAGAAATCCTCAAGACGCGCTCTGTTGTTCGCAATTAAATTGAAAAAAGATTCACTTTGATTCGCCTCTAATAAACTTATTTTATATTTTTCAAATTGCATTTTTATTGTTTTCTTTGATTTGTAAAAGGTATACCGCTAGATTTAAATTTTTGCTTGATAGGTATATAAATCATAATATCTTCCTTTAGCAGCTATCAACTCCTCGTGATTTCCTCGCTCAGCAATACTTCCAGATTCAATCACTAAAATTTGATCTGCTTTTTTTATTGTACTTAATCTATGTGCTATCACAATGGTTGTTCTGTTACGGGTTAACTCTGCTAAACTCTTTTGTATTAACGCTTCGCTTTCAGTATCCAAACTTGAAGTAGCTTCATCAAGAATAATAATTTTCGGATCAGCTAAAATAGCTCTTGCTATGGCAATTCGTTGTCGTTGACCACCAGATAGCTTCACCCCTCTTTCTCCGATTAAAGTATCTAAGCCTTCATCAAATCGATCAGTAAATTCATTTACATAAGCAGCAGCCACTGCTTTCAGTAATCGTTCCTCAGAAGCATTAGGACGCGGGAACATTATATTTTCACGAATAGTTCCCTCAAACAAAAACTCATCTTGTAATACTACACCTAAATTACTTCTGTAACTACTCAGTTTTACCTTTGTTAAATCATGATTATCTATAGTTATTTTACCCGATTTTGGATTTAAAAAAGTTGCTGATAATCCTGCTATAGTCGATTTTCCTGAACCAGAACTCCCCACTAACGCAGTTACTGAACCTGCAGGAGCATTAAAACTTATGTTTCGCAAGACTTCATTCCCTTCATCATAAGAAAAAGAAACATCATTAAAAACTAAATCTCCCGTAATGTCATCTAACAGAATAGTTCTGTTTTCATCATCTTCTTCAGCAGTCATATTCATTAATTCCTCAGTACGGTCTAATCCAGCAAGCGCTTCTGTTAATTGACTCCCTATATTACTCATCTGAATTATTGGGGCAATCATGAAACCAAGAATAAGCGTAAAAAATAAGAACTCCCCTACCGTCATAGTCCCTTCCATCATGTAATATCCCCCCATCCCCATTATTCCTGTTGATGCTATACCCAATAAAAATGTAGACGAACTGGTCATCAATGCTGTAGCCGTTAAACTCTTTTTTACATTCTGAAATAGTTGATCTACTCCTTTTTCAAACACCTTATTTTCTTGTTCTTCAGCATTAAAAGCTTTTATTACTCTAACTCCAGCTAAAGTTTCTGTTAATCGTCCTTTAACCTCAGCATTAATTTCCCCTCTTTTTCTGAATATCGGTCGGATATATTTGAACGCTTTCAAAGCTATAAGTCCAAATATTGAAATTGGCACAAAGACAAATAGTGTCATCCAAGGATTTAACTTTATTAAAATCACTAATGATATAATTGCTGTGAATGTTCCTCCAACTAACTGCACTAAACCAGTTCCAATCAAATTACGCACTCCCTCCACATCACTCATTATTCGAGAAACTAAAGCTCCTGATTTTGTATTATCGAAAAAACTAATTGGTAATGACAATACTTTTTTCTGGACTTGCGCTCTTAGTTCGGAAATTAAAAATTGTGCTTGAACACTTAAAATCCGTGTCAATAAAAAAGAGGTTATTGCTTGTACTAATATAGCTACACCTACAATTAGTAATAACTCCTTTAACTGATCAAAGTCTTTGTTTGGAATTACATCATCTAATAACACTTTACTTTGCCACGGTAATACCAATCCCGCCAACCTACTTAGTATAATCAATACCAATCCTATAAAAACTAAATTACGTCTTGGCCAAATAATTGTTTTAAACGCTTTAGCCATCGTAACTTTAGGCTTTATCTTGGTTTCGTTTCCAGTACTCTCTTTATAATGTTGCATGTGTTTATTTTATATCTTAATTTAATTAGCAGTAGAACCAAAAAAATATTGATGACTAACAGTAATCAATATTTTAAGCTGCAAAGATAATTTTACTATTTCTTTTTCATTTTTTTTCTTGATAAAAAACGAAACAAAAAAATCAAGTCAGATAAAAGGAAATTACTAAAGCACCATTCGCTCTCAAATCTACATGCTTAAATCTTCGATTTTCAATTCCGATTTTTCGCTCATTATTTCTAAATCTGACATATCATTCTATGAATCTTTAATAACTCCTTGAGTTTTTAGCTGCCAAATTTATTTTTGACAGAAATAATTAATTTTCCTTTTTATTAAAACTTCCATCATCCACACTTTTAATGAAATTGATTAAGCCTTTAAAAAAGACTTTCTGATCATCAAATTGTGACAAATGACTTCCATTAGGACATAATAAGAAATCTCCATTTTTGACTTCTTCAGAAATCCATTTCATATGTTTAGGATCCATTGTATCATGTGTTGCCCCAATAGTTAAGGTTGGAATAGTAATTTTATGTAATTCTTTTTTAACATCCCAATGCTTTAAAGTAGCATCTCCTTTAATTCCAAACTCACTTGGCCCTTGCATGGTAACATATACTTCCGTGTTTAAATGCTTAAAACTTCTATTTACTGGTTCTGGCCACTCATCAACTGGCATCCTAATAACATGCGCTGTATAATAATTATTTACCACCAATTCCATATACCTAGGATTTGAATAATCTTCTTTATTTTCATAGATCAGAATTTCTTCTAAAACTTTTGGGTCCATTTTTGGAGCTAATACCTCATCGGAATATTTTTGATAATCAGGTATAGAAGCCACCATATTTGAAATGATTAATCCTTTTAAATTTTCTTGGTATTTTAAGGCATATTGCATTCCAAGAATTCCTCCCCAAGATTGTCCGTATAAATAAAAGTTATCTTTATTTAACCCTAGAGCGATTCGCACTTGCTCAACTTCTTCTACAAAACGATCTAAATCCCATAGCGACAAATCTTTTGGTTGATCACTATAATAGGACCCCAATTGATCGTAGTAATAATACTCTATATTTTCTTGCGGGAAGTAGCCATCAAAACACTCGTAAATTTCATGCGTCATTCCAGGGCCACCATGCAACAATAACACTTTCATTGTTGGGTTATTCCCTACTCTTTTAGTCCACACTTTAAACTCACCTTTTGGAGTTTGAATGGGTATCATTTTAATTCCGCCTAAAAACTGGTCTTCTTTACTGGAATTATCCAAATAGTCGATGTATTTTTTTTCTATATTCATTTCGGAAACCTCTTTTTTACACCCGAAACATATAAGTAGTAATACACTTAAAATTAAAATATTGTTCTTCTTCATTTTGAAAATATTTAGTACACTAATTTAACGAAATAAGCTGAACCACCTTTTTTAAACAACAAAAATCACTCTATTCGAGTGATTTTTGCTATAATATTATGTTAATTTATTTTGTGCTATTTTTGATTACTCGACTATAATTTTTCTAACTGCTTTATATTCACCATCAGTTACAGTTACTAAATACACTCCTGCTTGAAGTGAATTTAATTTAATCTCTTGAGAGAAATCACTGATTCCTCCAAATATATTAGAATACACCTTTCTCCCTCTAATATCATTTAGAGCTACTTCAATATCTTTTCCTGAATTAGATTTCAATTGAATGGTGAATATTCCTTTATTTGGAATTGGATAAATTGAGAATTGTTCAAATTCAACGTTCCCTATACCTAAAATTGGATCAATTATCATATCCACTTTCAGGTTTGTTAACGTTCCTCCATTCTGATCATCTAAATTCACTCTAAAACTATCTGTTCCAGCAGTTCCTAAAGTTGTTGTATACGTTACTCTCCCAGTATTTAAATCATCCTGAGTAAATATATCAGAAGCCCCTAAAGCGACTGCATTTAAATACACTGTTCCATTTGCAGGAAGCTGTCCAGGAACAATTGTATACACTATATTAGTCAATACAACCGTATTAGGACTTGTTGATTCTATATGACTATTTAAATAAGTTCCTGATGATAATGTACCAACAGTAAGTGTTCCTATATTAGTTCTTACCGGAGACAAAACCGCTTCTTCAGTACAGATATCAAATCTGAATGAATTAATAGTTACAGTAGTAGTTCCTGTATTTGCAGCTCTAAAATACCATAAGTCATTTGGAGCAGCTCCATTTATTACTGTAAAATCACCTGTTGGAGCATATGTACCCGAATTTGGCCCTGGTGTAGAACATGAAAATGCTGACGCAGAATCGTCAAAAAGCACCTGTAAATCTCTTTGATTCTGAGCACAACCTGCTTGATATATAGTAGAATAATATGCTGCTGCTCCAGCTGGACCATTCATTGCAACATACGTTTCATTCATTCTATTTGAATCAATATCCGCATATACATTAACATCACTTACCGTTCCTGACATTCCTGTAACCGAAATAGAATAATTAGTATAAGCCGTTGCACTAGTTGGCAATATTTTTGGTGTTGTATCTTCAAAACTAGCACATGCTGAATTGATATTATATCCTATTGCAAATTTTGATGCATTGATATTAAAGAAAATATGCCCACTTCCTTTTACCATTACTCTACAGTTATTAGAAAGGCTTCCTGGTACTATAACATCTGCCGAACCATTATTTGGAACCGCAGTCGCTAAAGATGTTGGAAAAGTTAATCCACCATCCATAGATAATAAAATATCCACATTTGCAGTATTAACCACTCCACTATCAGTGCCAGCAACATCCCAGGTAATTGTTTCAGAATTCCCTGGAGACCAAGTTGTAGTAGCACTTTGTGAAGTTACTCTAAAAGGCCCCGCAGTTGTTGTTGTTGTAACTGTCATTAAAGCATCAGCGGTTTGTCCTCCACCAGCATTATTATCTCTAACTGTTAAGGCAAACTCCATATTTCTATTTACTGATGGTAAAGCTTCCCAAGTAGTTGATCCTCCTCCAGAATTCACTAAATCTTGTAATCTAGGAATATATCTTATAGGGTTTGTTGTTCCAGTAAATGAACGAGTCATTGGTCCAGTAGTGCTTGTTTCAGCAGGCGGAGCCTCCCCATTTGGTGCTGTTTCTGTATCGTTTTGTTCCCATGTAAACGTATGAGATCCTGTTCCATCTGCATCTGTTGAAGAACCTATTAACATATATGGTGTAGACATTGGGATAGTCCAATTTGAACCTGCATCAGCTGTTGGAGCAGCATTACCTATTGCTGTTCCTGCAACACAATCACTATTCCCACCTGGTTGTACATTAGCAGATATATCTCTAATATTTACATAATTGAAATATGCATCACTATTACTTTGAATATTTGAAGTACAAATACCTGCATATCCCATAATAGTACTTCCTGAAGCTGGTTCTACTTCTGTATTATTTCCTGATCTACTACATGTATTCATTGTATGCCAACCGTTAAATTGGTGCCCCATTTCATGAGCTACATAATCAACATCAAAAGGATCTCCAGTAGGATCAGCTCTACCTGTGTATCCTCTACCTTTATGCGTTCCTGTTTGCGATGCACTTAAACATACACAACCTAAACAACCAGCGTTACCTCCTCCTGTAGTATTAAAATTATGACCTATATCATAATTACTTACTCCTATAGCAGCATCAATTGTTTGAGCTGTTTTAGTATTCCATTCATTTGTCCATGGGTCTGCAGAATAATCATCGTATGCAGCACCTTGACCATAGTAAATAACTTGATCATTATTTCCAACAAATATCATAGTAATAGCTACATCACGCTCATAAATTCCGTTAACACGAGTCATTGTGATTGCCATTTGAGCTTGGATATTTGCCTTAATAGTAGCATCAACTGTCGCTCCTGCTCTAAAAATACTTCCGTATTCAGCTGTACATGACTGAGCTAATCTATAAGTTCTTAACTTATCATCATCCGTAGCTCTTTGTATAGAAAGATCTCCTCTTAATGAAGGCAAGTCAACATCATCTTCTGTCAAACATCTAAATTCACTAAAATCATTTCCTAAAGCTCCTTTGGAATAAACCATATATGAAGAACGATCTTCCGTATATGGATCAATAAACCATGATCCTTTTGTTCCAGATAATGTCATGGCATGCAATCCAAATTGAGTTACAGTAAACCTCATAGTTGCACTAGGATCATCTACTCCTTGAGCAGCATAAGATTTAATCATTGGAAATTTTTCAGCTAAAGCAACTTCCATTATTGGAGCTTCTATAATATTAAATCTCTCAAATTCACCGACCGCATTGGGGAAAGAAACTTGCACTGATGAATTTTTAGCCAAAACTTCACCTCTCATAGGAATGTTTACTAACCTATTTTTAAATGCTTCTAAATTCAGTTTATACACTCCAAAACTCATAGGTTGTGAGCTTCTATGTATTTTTGGGAATTTCTCTAATCTCTCAGGACTAGTTTTTGTCCATAACTCTTGCGAGAATCCGAAATTCACACAAATAGCAAGTACAAAGCTTAATAGTAGTTTTTTTTTCATGGATATTGTTTTGAAATTTGGATACGTAATGTAGTTATTTATATTAATCTATAAAAACAATGGGGTATTGAGTATTTGATATTGATAATAAGGTATTAGATAAAACACTTATTACTTCAAAATTACTAGAGAAGTTAGATGCCTAATATTATTCTAATCAATCCCTTTAAACTTATTTAACATCTAACCGCACACAAAAAACTACATCCGTGTGTTTTTATTAAAGAATAATGACCTTACGGTAATCATATTTAAAGGAAATTCTAACATTACGTGAATTACACTTAAAAAAATTGATATAACTAATCCTAATCTATAACTATACACATAACAAATCAATATTGAAATCCATACCACAACAATACCTATTGATTTTTTTGTTGTTAACTGTTTATGCCAACCAATAATTGTTGTTTTAGAAAACCAATTTAAGTAATGAAAATTATTCTCCATATAAGTCTCTTTTACAACATCGGAAAAACGATAATTAAAAATATCTGTATCAATTAAGAATAACAACAAGGGAAGTAACACCATTAAAGAAATATTCAATATCCCTGTTTTATTTTTTTTTTTTGTAACCCATATATCATAAATAATATGGTAAAAACATACACATGTATAATTGTTGGCAATAACAAGCCATTAATTAACACATATACTTCAGAAGTATATGTGAAAACTGA
>JABSPO010000155.1 GCA_013214625.1 Flavobacteriaceae bacterium | reverse complement strand
AACTTTTAGCAAGGATGTGTAAACGTACTTTGGTTTAGAGCTCAACGATAATTTACGTTCCAGGGGACAAAAATGATCAAAGATGGTAAATTTTGTGACGTCACGAGCCCGTATAATTATTTATATCTTAAGTATTTCTATAAGAATAGATTATTTAACTTAAATAAGTATTTCTCTGTTACCTTTTACATTGGGCTCAGATAAAACTCCTGCCAATTGTAATTGTTCAACAATAGTAGCAGCACGGTTATAACCAATTCTTAATTTTCTTTGTATATAAGAAATAGATGTTTTTTTATCATTAATCACAATCATTTTCGCACTTTCGTACAATTCATCAAATGCACTTTCATCAGATGGATTCGAGCTCATAGCTGAGCCCTCTTTTGCTTTAATAAAATTCATATCATATTGCACTTCTCGCTGTGCTTTTAAAAACTCAACTACTTCTTCAATTTCACTTTCTTTTGACCAAGGAGCATGAAGCCTTACAAGTCCAGACATACCAGGAGGAGTAAATAACATATCTCCACGCCCTAATAAAGATTCAGCGCCCATAGCATCTAAAATGATTTTAGAATCAATTCTCTGCCCTACTTTATAAGCAATTCTACTTGGAAGATTGGCTTTAATAAGACCCGTTACAACATCAACAGAAGGTCGTTGCGTTGCCACTATTAGATGTATTCCAGAAGCCCTAGCCATTTGAGCAAGTCTGGCAATGGAAATTTCAACTTCTTTTCCAGAAGTCATCATTAAATCTCCTAACTCATCAATAATCACAACAATATATGGAAAAGCATCATAATCAGCTGTTTTTGACTTTTCATTATAGTTTTCAATATTTTTTGTACGTGATTTAGCCATCAGAGTATATCTTCTCTCCATCTCTAACACCATATTAGCTAAAGCAGTTACCGCTTCACTGGGTTTTGTAATAATAGGCGTTAATAAATGAGGAATATCTTCATACATTGTAAATTCAAGCATTTTAGGATCAATCATCACTAGTTTTAAATCATCGGGAGAGTTTTTATACAATAAAGATAAAATCATTGAATTAATTCCCACAGATTTACCAGAACCTGTAGTTCCTGCAATTAATAAGTGAGGAAGTTTTTTAAGATCTGTTACAAAAGGTTTACCTACAATATCTTTTCCTAAAATCATAGTCAAAGGAGAAGTAGATTTTTGAAAAATCTCTGAGTCCAATAAATCTTTAAAATATATTATTTGTGACTCTTCATTAGGAACTTCAATACCAACTACATCTTTTCCAGGAATAGGAGCTTGAATTCTAATGGTTTGAGCTTTTAAAGCCATAGCTAAATCATCTTGTAAATTTAATATTTTAGATACTTTAATATGAGCAGCTGGTTTAAATTCAAACGTTGTTACAACCGGACCTGTATACGTACGGACAACATCTCCTTCAATTTTAAACTTTGAAAGTTTATCCAATAAATCACCAATTTTTTTATCTATTAAATCTTCATCCATTTTTGATTTTTTCATTTTTGGAGCATCTTGGAAAAATTTATTTAAAGGTAATTTAAAATCTCTTGGTTTAATATTCTCACCTAATTCAATTTGATCTTGTAAAATTTTGTTTTCTTCTAATTCTTCTACAATTACTGAATGAGAGGACTCTACTTCATTTACTTTTTCTTCTATAATTACTGCTTCTTGAATTTTTTCTTCTTGAAGAAGCGTTTCTTCAAGAATTATCTCAGCAGTATCTCCTACTTCTTTAACAGAGACTTTTTCGACTTTTCTTTTTACACGTTTTTTACTGGACTGCGGTATTTTTTCAATTTGTTTAAAATCAAAAGAAGGTTTTTTTATTTTAACTGCTGCTAGTTTTTCTTTTAATGAAATATTTTTATCTTCAAGAAATACAAGTAAAGTAATGACAAAACAAATTAAAATAAAAATCCATAAGCCTGCTTTTCCGATAAAGGGATTCAAACTTAGTACAATAATACTACCAATTTCACCACTTAAATTGTCATTAATTACTAAAGCTTGAAAGATTAACACAGCAAAAATAAAAATCACTAAAATTAAGGATTTCATTAAGAGTTTCTCTTTTTCATAATCAATAAAATTAAGTATATATAAGGGGTACAATAAAAACAGTAAATATGCGTAAGAAAGATATCCAAAATAATTATGTGAAAAATTTGCAAAATTGGAGCCGATAACACCTACTGTTTGCATATCAGAGATAAAGATTGAATATTGTAAAAACAGTATTATAAATAAAGAAATTAAAGAAAGTATTTTTTTAGTTATGGTTTATCCTTTTAATAATTTAGAAATTTTGCCTTGTAAACGTAACCACGATCGGTGTTCCATTAAAGGAAAACCAGCCCATTGTTTTTTACTTACTTTAATACTTTTTGTAACACCAGCACGTGCTGATATTGTAGTAAAAGGTGCGATTTCTAAATGCCCAGCTGTACCACTTTGTGCACCCATAATTACATATTCATTTAAAACAGTTGAGCCTGCTAAACCAATTTGTGCGGTTAAAATACATCCAGGACCTACTATACAATTATGCGCAATTTGAATTAAATTATCAATTCTTACACCATCATGGATAATAGTAGATTTAAAAGCAGCTCTGTCAATTGTAGTATTTGCACCAATTTCAACATCGTTTCCAATCATTACATTTCCATTTTGGTATATTTTAATATATTTGCCTTTATTATTAGCAAAACCAAAACCATCAGCACCTATAATTGCACCAGAATGAATTAAACAATCATCTCCTACTGTACAATCACGATATATTACAACATTGGCTTGAATAATAGTATTGTCTCCAATACGTACATTATCTCCAATATACGCCCCAGGGAAAACCGTACAATTGTTACCAATAATTACATTTTTTCCAAGATTTGCCCCTGGCATAATTACTGTATTTTTTCCAATTAAAGGCTCTTTTCCATCCACATCTACAAGCTGAGAAGAAAAATACTTACTTGCACGTGCGAGTTCAATATAAGGTTCTTCACAAATAAGAGCAAGTGTATTTAAAGGAAGTAAAGATGCAAACTCTTTTTTAATAAAAACAGCTGCAGCTTTAGTATTCTCCAAATCTTTCAGATATTTTTTGTTTTCTAAAAAAGTGACTTCTTTAGCATTTGCGTCTTTTAGGGTATTAAGGCCTATAATTTTTTGATTACTTGAACACTCAATATCCAGATTTTTACACAAGTCATTTAATTTCATTTTTAATCCTTATCTCTCAATTGCTACAATTCCAGATCGTACGATTTCTAAGGGTTTATATTTTTGCATTACAGAAATAAAATTAGCAATTCTTGCTGCTGAATCAGTAGCTGAAACTATAATTGCATCATCTGTTACATCTTGAATACTACCATGATAGGTTTTTGCAATAACGTCAATATCTGCTAAATTATTATCAATAGAAAATTTCATTAATACTGTATCTTTTTCAATAACATCTTTATGTTCGTTTACTTTTAAAATAGGAATAAGTTTATTTAATTGTTTAACAATTTGAGAAATAACTCTTTTATCTCCTGTTGTAACAATAGTCATACGTGAATAATCACTTCCTTCTACAGGTGCAACAGTTAAAGAATCAATATTGTAACCACGCGCTGAAAATAAACCTACAATTCTTGACAAAGCATTGTTTTCATTTAGAACAACTACAGAAATAACCTGTCTTGTGATTTCTTTGTCGTAGTAGTGATTGTCACTATGCATCTGTATCTCCTATAAGTGTCATTTCATTTAAAGCATGTCCGTTGGGAACCATTGGTAAAACATCTTCATTTCTATCAACAATAACTTCAATCATTGCGACTTTCTTTTGTTTAACAGCATCTTTTAACGCAGCATCAAATTCTTCTTTTGTTTTTACTTTATAACCAACACCACCAAATGCTTCTACTAACATTTGAAAATTAGGTTGAGCATCTAATACTGTTTCAGATAATCTGTTGCCATAAAACATGGTTTGCCACTGTCTTACCATTCCTAGGTAATTATTATTTAAAATTACATTAATTACAGGAAGTTTACTTTCAACACAAGTCATTAACTCTTGAATGTTCATTAAAATTGAACCATCACCTGTAATATTTATAGAAATTTTATCTGGATTACCACGTGCCACACCCATGGCAGCTGGAAGACCAAAGCCCATAGTTCCTAATCCACCAGAAGTCACAAATTGTCTTGGACGTGAAAAAGGATAAAATTGTGCAGCCCACATTTGATGTTGTCCAACATCGGTTGATACAATAGCTTTATCTCCTAATAATTCACCAATTCTAACTATTGGCCATTGAGGTTTAATAGTTTCAGTAGAATCAATGAATCGTAAAGGTTGTTTTTCTCTGTATTCTAATAATAAATCATTCCAATTAGAATAATCATTAAATTTCATCTCAGAAGCTGCTTCAAGCATACCTTTTAAAGTAACTTTTAAATCTCCCACTATTGGATAATTTGTATCTACTAGTTTATCAATAGAAGTAGGATCAATATCAATATGAATTACTTTTGCTTTTTTTGCAAACTGATCTAAACGCCCAGTAACTCTATCATCAAATCTTGCTCCCAAGGAAATAAGTAAATCAGTTTCATGAGCCGCCATATTAGCAGCATATTCACCATGCATACCAAGCATTCCAAAAAACATTTTATTATCATGTCCCATAACACCTCTTGCCATTAATGTTTCAACAGCAGGAATATTAGTAAGTTTTGAAAACTCCCTTATTTCTTCACTACAATTAGCAAGAACAGCCCCTCCACCTACATATAATAATGGTTTTTTAGCTTTACTAATCGCTTCCATTGCTTTTTTTAATTGCCGTTTATTATAATTAACAGTAGGTTTATACGTTGGTAAATCAACCGGTTTTGAATAATCAAAAATACCCATTTGTGCAGTAATATCTTTTGGAATATCAACATGCACAGGACCAGGTCTGCCTGTTGAAGCAATATGAAAAGCTTCTTTCATAACGCGTGCAATATCATCAATATGATTAATTAAATAATTGTGTTTTGTACATGGTCTTGAAATTCCAATAGCATCAATCTCTTGAAAACCATCTGTTCCAATTATTGTTGTAGGAACTTGTCCCGAAATAACAACCAAAGGAATTGAATCCATATATGCATCTGCCAAACCAGTAACTGCATTTGTAAAACCAGGACCTGATGTTACAATAGCAACTCCAACTTTACCAGTTGACTTAGCATAACCTTCAGCCGCATGAATTGCAGCTTGTTCGTGTCTTGTTAAGATATGTTGAAAATTATCTTGTTTATAAATTTCATCATAGACGTTCATAATAGCGCCTCCAGGATAACCAAAAACTACGTCTACCCCTTCTTCATGTAATGATTCTGTAACCATTTTCGCGCCGGTCATTTTCATAATACTTTCTCCCTAATAAAATAGGCATTATTGTACAAAAAAATACATTAAAAGTGCGTTAAGAAAAGAGGACTATCTTAATAGTTTTATGCAATTTTAATAGTACTTATCTTATAATCCATTAATATAGAAAAGGATTTTTTATGGATGTTAATAATATAAACCCCAATATTGATAATTTACAAGGTCTTAATCCCCAAGTAAATTTAGACAGAACCCATGCTTCCTCACAAGTAAAAAACGAAGAAGAAGATTCCTATAACTTAAGTATATCAGCACTATTAACCCATGATAGAAGTAATTTAGCTCTTGGCTTGGAACAATCTAATCAAGGTTTAGCTATTACTAAAATTGCACAAAATACCCTAGAAGAACAAAGCAAGATCTTAGATAAAATTGAAAATAAATTTGAGAAAAGTGAAGATCAACAATTAAACAACGAAGATGTTTTAGAAGTAAAATCTTTGTTAAAAGACTTTGCAGTAGAAACACAAAACAGTAAATTTGACAATAAAAATCTTTTTGCCGCACAATACGAAGAAAAAACGATTACTTTGTCTGTTGATAACAATTCTTTACAAATTGATAAAGTAGACTTAAAAGAAATTACACAAAATTTAAATATACAAGCAAATAAACTTCCATTAGAAGAAGCAGAGTTTCTAGAAGTGTTAACACAAGCAAAAGAGATAATAAACACAGCTTCTAGTGATTTTAAAGGAATAGAGAAAAATATTGAATTGTCTGCAAAAGAGAATATTACTCAAGAAGATACGGTAAGAGTAGAAAACAGTAAATACAAAGAAATTAATTTTTCCAATGAAGTAAAAGACTTTTCAAGAACAAATATTATTGCAAATGCTGGACTTATAGCATCACAAGCCAATATCGTTCAAGAACAAAGTGTAAGGCTATTGTCTAAATAGTCTTCTTCAAAGCATAATTAAGAGCTACTCCTTCTCTTAAGCCATCATCTAAAACTATTGATTCTTTTTTATTTAATACTTCAAAAATGGCTCTGTAAATATAAATACCAATTTCAATAAAATCAACTCTTCCTTCACCCACTAAGTTTCTTATTTCACTTTTAGAAGAATTTTTAAAAATATCCAAAGATTTGTCTAAATCATCCAAATTTACAATACTTCCATTAACATCATTTTTATTATAATTAAAAAAGTCTTGACCCAGTTTCATGGCTGCAATTGTTGTAGGAGTTCCCGCAGTAGCTACAAAAGAATATTTCGTATAATCAATATCCATAGTACTTAAAAAATTGTTTATTTCTTTTTTTCTTTTTTCTAGAAAATCTTCAAGTTCTGTTTGTTTATAATGTTTTTGCGTTAATGTAACAATTCCAAAGTTAAAACTATGAGCAATGTATTTATCTTTTGTATTAACAATAAGTTCAAGTGAGCCTCCACCAATATCTAATAAAATGAAATTATCTGAGACAATTTTTTCTCTTTTTAATGCATATTTAACAGCTAAAAGCGTTAACCTTGCTTCTTCCTTGCCATCAATTATTTCAAAACTTGCGCCTGTTTTTTCTTTAAAATAACAAAGAACCTCTTTTGCGTTTGATGCCATTCGCATGGCCGCTGTTGTTACACAAATAGCCCTACTTGTATCATACTTCATTTCTTCGGATGTTGTATTAATTGCTTTTATTACTCTTTCTTGTGCTTCTTTAGAAATACATCCCGTATGAGTAAGACCATCTGCCATGCCAACAACTTCATTGTGAGAAGCCAGTATACGTTCTTTTTTACAATCGTATATTAAAACTCTAAAAGAATTAGAGCCTAAATCTATAGCTGTTATAATACTCATTAAGGGTGAGGGATTTTAATTTTTGAGTTTAACATATAAGCTACAAGAATCATAAATACTAAAATTAACTCTTCTGGCACATAACCACTAGTCCATACCAAATAAGCAGTAAATAATAAAATAGCGCCTAAAGGCGTAGGTATTCCTGTAAAGTATTTTGTAACTTCACCTTCTTGCGCATCTATATTAAATTGAATTAAACGTCTTAGTCCCGAAATAACATAAAATATAAAAACTACAGCAAGCAGTGCTTTATTAATCATTGAGCTTTCAAAAATAGCAAAGTATATATACATTACAGGAACAATAACAAAGGATAAAAAATCAGCATAAGAATCAAGTTGAATACCAAATTCAGTAGAAAGTTTATATTTCCTTGCGATTTTACCATCAATTATATCAAAAGCACCACCCAGCCATGCAAAAACAGCTGCAAATATAAAGTCTTGATGGGTTAAAAAATATATTGCTATAATACCCGATGCAATATTCATAAATGTTGTTAAATTAGCTAAATTAAAATGATGATTTTTATTAAATAAAAAATCCAAATTCTATCCTTTAAAGTGTGTATTTATTTCTTCCAGAGTTTTTCGATTTATAGAGTTTTTGGTCAGCCAGTTTGTATAATTGATTGGATGAATATTCATTTTTACTCGTATACATAACAGCCCCCATAGAAATACTAACAAAAGCCAAACAAGAAGAGTTTTTGTGTTCAATTTGTAATCTTACTATATTTTTATTAATATCATCTAAACATTGCTCTAAAATACTCAGGTCTGTGTCAAATAGTAATACTCCAAACTCTTCTCCACCTAAACGAAAAACATATTCGTATTCTTTATTAAAATATTCTTTTAATACTTTTGATACTTCTTTTAAGGTGGTATCCCCCATATCATGTCCATAAGTATCATTGTATTGTTTAAAATGATCAATATCACACATAATAAATGCACTTTTCCAATGATTTTCTTTAGAAATTTTAGGCAAATGATCAAACAAAGTATCAAAGTGTTTTCTATTGTATAATTTAGTCATAGCATCTGTAATTGAGTCATTTTTATATTTTTTATTCAAATAATTTAGATCTTTGTCTTTTTTAATAATTGAAACTATTATAAAAGAAATAATGGCTAAAGCAATAAAAACAAGAACAATCAAACTATACAACAAATAGTTTTTCATACTCAAATAATCATTTAGGAAGTTTTTCCTTTCTTTGTAGGCACCATCAATTTCATAAGCAATTAAAAAATTTATTTTTTGGAGCATTAATTTATAATTTTTTATAGAAGCATTCACTTTTAGTGCATTTTTCATTGCTTTATCAACACGCACTACAACCATTTTTTCTTCAATAGTTTTGTATGATTTATTGTAGTACTGCCAGTTTTTGTGTATTTCATCAATAAAGAGGCTTCTGTCACAATTATTGTTTTCTTTGATGCATATAATTAAATCTTTATAGGAATTCTCTACTTTTTGAAGCTTAAGAACAGGTACAAGATTAGCAAAAAAAATACTATCAATTTGAAGTTTAAGTTTATCTATTTGGGTATTAAACATATATATAGTAGTAAAGAACGTCAGAATTATGGTTACTAATAATAAAATTAATTTAAAACCAAGTGTTTTTACAAAGTCATTTTTCATTAAGTGATTATAGCAAAAAAGCTTTAAAGACTAATTACAAAAGAAAATAAACTGTGTATATTTAATAACATTTCGCTATAATCGCGTTTTAAATAAAAGGCTAATATTTTGTTAAATATAAAAGACACATTAATTGGGCAAAGTGCAAAAAGTGATATCCTTTCTGGAATTGTTGTTGCAGTTGCTTTAGTACCAGAGGCTATTGCATTCTCTATTATTGCAGGAGTTTCTCCTTTAGTAGGACTATACACTGCTTTTATTCTTGGAATAATTACCGCATTAATTGGTGGTAAAGCAGGAATGATTTCAGGTGCAACAGGGGCAGTTGCAGTAGTATTAGTAGGATTAAGCATAAAAGTAAAAGATGCACTTCCTAAAGAGGCCTACGATACTTTAGTAAACAACGGTGAACTTTCAACCTATATTTTACAGTATATATTATTGGCCACTTTAATATCAGGAAGTATTCAAATAATAATTGGTTTATTAAAACTGGGGAAACTTATTCGTTTGGTTCCTCAACCAGCTATGTACGGTTTTGTAAATGGTTTGGCAATAGTAATTGCTATGGCACAATTTCCGCTTTTTGAAGGTGAAAACTGGATTATGTATGCACTTGTAGCTGCAACCATGATTATTGTTAAGTATTTCCCAAAAATATCATCGGCAATTCCTTCAGGACTTGTAGCTATTGTTGTTATTTCTGTTTTGGTTATTACTATGGATTTAGATACAAAACGAGTGGGAGATTTAGCTAATATTTCAGGCTCTCTTCCTTCTTTTGCACTGCCTACTTTACATATTAATATGGAATCAATTTTACTTGTTCTTCCTTATTCAATTTTAGTAGCTTTAGTTGGTTTAATTGAATCTTTATTAACACTTTCTGTGTTAGATGAAATGGGTGGAAAAAGAGGAAGCGGAAACCAAGAATGTATTGCACAAGGAATTGGAAATGTTACTTGTGGTTTCTTTGGTGGAATGGCTGGTTGTGCAATGATTGGTCAAAGTATAATTAACTTTTCAAACAATGGTTGGGGTAGATTATCAGCAATTACCGCTGCATTATTATTGATTTCTTTTGTTGTTATTTTACCTGATTTTATTGCACTTATTCCTGTTGCTGTATTAGTTGGTATCATGTTTATGGTATCTATTGGTACTTTTGAATGGGAAAGTGGAAACAGATTCAGATATATGCCTAATTCAGACAGATTTGTTTTAATAATTGTTACAGCAATTACAGTATATGCAGATTTAGCAATTGCTGTTATTACAGGTATTATTATTTCTGCTTTAGTATTTGCTTGGAATCATTCAAAAGTTAGCTCACGAACATTTTTAGATGATGATGGTAAAAAGATTTATGAATTTGATGGTCCTTTGTTTTTTGGTTCTACAACATCATTTTTTGAACTTTTTGACTTAAAACATGATCCAATTGAAGTAATTCTTGATTTTAAAGATGCAAGAGTCATGGATATATCAGGCGTTGAAGCTATTGATACTATTACTAAAAAATATGCTAATGCTGGAAAAAAATTAACCATTAGACATTTAAGTGAAGATTGTAAAAAGATTTTAAAAGATGCTGGTCCTTTTTGTACCTATGAAGAAAATGACCCTAAATATAAAGTTGCAATAGATTATTAATAAAATTAAAGGTTATGTTATTCAAAGAACATAACCTTTATTTAGAAAGCCTCAAATACAATTCAAAAATTCATTAATTTTGCATAAAAAAAGATTATCCGCTATACTTAATATAACAAAGGATATTTTATGGACATAAATAACATAACATCCCCCTCCACTCTTTATATTCAAAGACAAGATTCAAAATTACAAATTGATCAAATTGATAAAAAAGAAGAAAATAAATCTACCTTTGAGCGCAGCGATAATACAAATGCCACA
>JABSPO010000154.1 GCA_013214625.1 Flavobacteriaceae bacterium | reverse complement strand
AACCCAGAGTGGGTGGATTTAAGTTCTGAATGGGATCTTTTAAAATATAATCAAAAATAAAATAAACCGAATCCGCAACAAGTGCGGATTGACATATTAAAAAGCCTTATGACTAAGCCTTACGTAAAACAAGACATACAAAACGGAATAGCTACGATTGAATTTTTTCATCCTGCACATAATTCGTTACCAGGAGATATATTAGCAAAATTAGCAAATGCAATTACTACAGCAGGAGAAGATAACGCTGTAAAAGTGATTGTCTTAAAAAGTGGTGGGGCGAGAACTTTCTGTGCAGGAGCAAGTTTTAAAGAATTAATGACAATCAATGATGCAGAAACAGGAAAAGTATTCTTTTCAGGTTTCGCCAATGTAATTAACGCTATGCGTAAATGCCCGAAGTTTATAATCGGACGTATACAAGGAAAAACTGTTGGAGGAGGAGTAGGAATTGCTTCCGCTACAGATTATTGTATGGCTTCTAAATTTGCGTCTATTAAATTAAGTGAATTAAACATTGGTATTGGGCCATTTGTTGTTGGACCTGCGATAGAACGTAAAATAGGACTTACAGGAATGTCGCAAATTGCTATTGATGCCAATACTTTTTATTCCGCTGAATGGGCACAAGCTAAAGGATTGTTTGCTCAAGTATATGAATCAACAGAAGCGTTAGACGAAGCTGTAAAAGTATTTGCTGAAAACTTGTGTACTTATAACCCAGAAGCGATGACTGAAATGAAAAAGATCATGTGGGAAGGAACGGAGCATTGGGATACATTATTAGCAGAAAGAGCAGTAATTTCTGGAAGGTTAGTATTATCTGATTTTACTAAGGAGACATTGAAAAGGTTTAAGTAAAAATAACGAATGAAAAACACCGAATAATGAAGTATTACTATTTCATCATTGGGTGTTTTTCATTCATCATTCAATATTCATATGATATATTCATTCAAAGGATTCATTCCAGTAATTCATGAAAGTAGTTTTGTACATCCGCTTGCTGCGGTAACGGGTAACGTAATTATAGGGAAAAACTGTTATATAGGTCCAGGTGCAGCTATTCGTGGTGATTGGGGAGAAATAATCTTAGAAGACGGAGTAAACGTACAAGAAAATTGTACGGTACATATGTTTCCTGGTAAATCAATTACTTTAAAAGAATCAGCACATGTAGGTCATGGCGCTATTATTCATGGCGCTAACTTAGGTAGGAACTGCATGATTGGGATGAATTCCGTAATTATGGACGATGCCGTTATTGGCGATGAGTGTATTGTTGGTGCTATGGCTTTTGTGAAGGCAAATACCGTTTTTGAAAAGCGTCAGTTAATAGTAGGGAATCCTGCTAAAGCAATCAAAGAAGTCTCAGAAGAGATGATTGGATGGAAAACTAAAGGGACGCAATTGTATCAAACTTTACCAGCTGATTGTCATGAAACCATGCAAGCGGTAGAACCTTTGAGAGAGATGCCAAAAAACAGACCTACTCAAGAAGATTTTTATAAAACTTTAAATGAATTTTTAAAGAAATGATGCCTAATCAACCAATAGAAACCGAACGTCTCATCTTAAGAGAAGTACTTACTACTGATGTAGAAGGAATGTTCGAGTTAGATTCTAATCCAGAAGTACACAAGTATTTGGGTAATAAACCAATAACAAAAAAAGAACAAGCTGTAAAAGGGATTGAGTTTCTTCAACAACAATATAAAGAAAGAGGAACCGCAAGATGGGCGGTGGTTCATAAAGAAACAAACGAGTTCATGGGCTGGTCTGGAATAAAATACATTACCGAAGGTGAGCAAATGAATGGGGTATATAATGTATATGAATTAGGCTATCGTTTTATGCCAAAGTTTTGGGGTAAAGGTTATGCAACTGAAGCAGCTCAAGCTTGGGTAGATTATGCATTTAATGAAATGAAAATCAAAAGTTTTTATGCGGCTGCAGATGTTCCTAATAAAGGTTCTGTAAATGTATTGCAAAAAGTAGGTTTTAAAATTACGGGTGAATTTCTTTTTGAGTTTGAAGATATAAAGGAACAATGCTATTGGTTAGAGCAACATAGATAATGACTTTAGACAATTTACACTTCGATATAGAAAAGGTTAATCATAGCATGGCTTCACGTGTCGAAGCTGTAGCCTTGGTAATTGATAATTTAGAAGTGTTGCCAGAGTTAATAGAGAAAGCTTTTAGTGATGATAAAAATCATTTTAAGTATTGCTGGTGGTTGGAGTTTTTAAACCGACAGTATTTAGAAACCTTATGCCCGTATATTACAGACATTCTAAAGGGAGCAACTCATTTAACAAATGATTCCGCAATACGGCCAATTGCAAAAATTATAGAGCGATTTACTCTAGACTATTATTCTAAAAACAGAAATGAAATTATTGATGTTATGATGACCTCAATGATAAAAGAAAAAATGATAGAGTTGTGTTTTCAATGGTTGATAGATTCTAAAATAAAAGTTGCGACAAGTGCGTATTCAATGACAAGCCTGTTTCATTTAGGAAAAGATGTAAATTGGGTACATCCGGAACTTAGACTAGTAATTGAACAAAGTTATGCAACCGAAAGTGTAGCCTATCAAGCAAGAGCAAGAATGATATTAAAGAAGTTGAAAAAGTAAAATCTTTTTACCGATATTTGCACTTAGAAATAGTACGATACAAATGATAAATCATATTCTTGACAAGTTAGATCCTTTAAGGAAAGAATTAGTCAATCATCCATTATATAAAGAAGTTAAAACAGAAGAGGATATACAGTTGTTTACCCAACAACATGTATTTGCCGTTTGGGATTTTATGTCTTTATTAAAAGCATTACAACTTCATTTAACTTGTGTGAGTTTACCGTGGACTCCATCATCAAACCCAACTACCAGACGTTTTATTAATGAAATTGTTTTTGGAGAAGAAAGTGATGTTGATCAACATGGAGTAACCATGAGTCATTACGAAATGTATTTAGAGGCGATGCAACAGTTAGGCGCAGATACATCGCAAATGGAACATTTTTGTGGTTTAATACAAGAAGGAGCTTCTTTTGAAAAAGCATTTCAACAAATAAAAATCCCTGAGGCTGTAAAAGATTTTGTTTCTTTTACTTTTGAAGTTATTGCTACACAAAAGCCTCATGTTATTGCAGCTGTATTTACTTTTGGAAGAGAAGATTTAATTCCTGATATGTTTATTGAAATAGTAAAAGGAATAGGAGATAAACAAGCGATTGATAAACTGATTTATTATTTAGAACGTCATATAGAACTTGACGGGGATGAACATGGACCTATTAGTTTAAAAATGGTAGAAGAACTATGCGGGCAAGATCAGGTTAAATGGGACGAAGCTTTAATATATAGTAAAAAAGCATTGCAACATAGAATAGGGTTATGGAATAGTATTGCTTCAGGTATTAAAGAACAAAAAAGTGTTTTAGTATAAGTTTATTTAGTACTATCTAATAAATGAGATAAATCCAGTTGATTAGTTTGTTTACTTGTAGAAAGTGTAATTAGGCTTTGTACACTTCCTAAATAAGGGAGTAAGGTGAGTTTTGTAATAATAAACTTTTCATACGCTTCAATATCTTCGACTACTAATTTAAGTAGGTAGTCAAAATTTCCACTTACTCGATGGCATTCTATTACTTCAGGGAAGTTATTAATTTCGTTTACAAATTTTTCTAAGTAGCTTCTGGTGTGACCTTGCAAAGTAATACCAATGAAAACAATTTGTTTGAGCCCGATTTTTTTCTGATTCAATATAGCTACATATTTATCGATATAATTTTCTTTTTCTAACTTTTTGACACGTTCGAAAACAGGGGTTGTGGACAAGCCCAAACTTTCCGAAATACTTTTTACGGTACGATTCGAGTCCTCTTGTAAAAGCTTCATTATTTTATAATCAATAATATCTAATTTCATAATAGCTGTTTTTTTGGTATTAAAGGGTAAAACTCAAAAATAAAGAATAATATTATTTTATTACGGTATTTTACAGAACAAAATTCTTTATATAGCTATAAAGGTAGATTTTACAAATGCATTAAAAGCTATTATTGTATCTTTATTCTTTTATGTATAAAATTTAAAAATGGCTATAATAGAATTGAAAATGCCCAAAATGGGAGAAAGTATTTCTGAAGCAACAATTATTAATTGGTTGTTTCAAGTAGGGGATACAGTAGATGCTGAGGAAACTATTTTAGAAGTAGCGACAGATAAAGTAGATTCAGAAGTCCCATCACCATGTTCGGGAGTTATAAAAGAAATTTTATTTAAGTCTAATGATGTTGTAGCTGTTGGAACAGTAATGGCAATAATTGAAGCTTCAGGAGAAGTGAAAATAGGTGCTCAAGAAAATGGAGTTACTAAATCAGCTTCAAAAGGAACAAAAGCAATCACTTCAGCTTCAAAGAAATCAGAGTTTAAATTAGGAACGCAAGATCCTGATGCTTTTTTATCGCCTTTAGTTGTGAGTATAGCTCAGAAAGAAGGGTTGACTATAGAAGAAGTGCAGCGTATTATTGGTACAGGGGCTGAAGGACGCATACGTAAGAGCGATGTAATGAACTATATCCAAAACAGAAAATACGCATTGCCAAGTCGTCCACAAGCACAAGTTGTTCAACCACCAAAATCTACTTATAATGCACCTCCAATTAAATTTGTAGAGGGACATGATACAGTGATTAAAATGGATAGAATGCGCAAGATGATTGCTGATCATATGGTGTATTCAAAACATACGTCACCACATGTTACTGCATATATTGAAGTTGATGTAACTAATTTGGTAAATTGGAGAAATGAGAATAAATTAAAGTTTCAAGAAAAGCACAATGAACGTTTAACGTTTACACCAATTTTTGTTGAGGCTGTGGCTAAATCAATAGAAGAATTCCCTGGAATTAACGCTTCAATTGACGGAAATAAAATTATACAGTATAAAGATATAAATGTAGGTATGGCTACTGCTTTGCCTTCAGGTAATTTAATTGTTCCTGTAGTTAAAAATGCGAACTCTAAAGATTTATTAGGGATAGCAAAAGATGTGAATCATCTAGCAAATAGCTCAAGAAATAACTGTTTAAAACCAGAAGAAGTTCAAGGGAGTACATTTACAATTTCTAATGTAGGAACATTTGGTAGTTTAATGGGGACACCAATTATCAACCAACCTGAAGTTGCCATTTTAGCAATAGGAATTATTAAAAAACGTGCTGAGGTAATGACAACTGAAAAAGGTGATGAACTTGCTATACGAAGCATGATGTATTTGTCATTATCATTTGATCATAGAGCGGTAGACGGATATTTAGGAGGGTCGTTTTTACGTAAAGTAGGAGATTACTTAGAACAATTTGATGCTCAAAGAGCGATTTAGGAGTGAGGACTTCGACATGCTCAGTCTGACAATTGAATGCCATTTCGATTGAGTTTCTGTCATACTGAGCTTGTCGAAGTAGATAGGAGAATAGTATAGAGAACTGTGTAAATAAGAGACTCTTTGTTATTTCGACGATAGGAGAAATCTCAGAAGAGTAATTAGGTATTAAAGAATTAAGTTCCTTCTCCTTAGGACAAGGTTAGGATGAGGGGAATTTGAGTACTTAGAATAGATAATAAATGAACTTAATAGAAAACACAAATTTTGAAAAGCAAGACTATTCTCAAATAGCTTTGGAAAAAGCAGAATATGACAATTGTACGTTTGTGAATTGTGTATTTTCTAACTCAGATTTGTCTAATGTGTCATTTACAGAATGTGAATTTCAAGATTGTGATTTGAGTAATGTCAATTTAAAACATACAGTTTTTAATGACGTTACTTTTTCAAAATGCAAATTATTAGGATTGCAATTCAATGATTGTAGTGACTTCTTGTTTTCAGTGTCATTTAATAAATGCAATTTGAATTTAGCAACATTTTATCAAGTGAAAGCTAAAGGAACAAAGTTTGACACCTGTATGTTGCAAAAAGTAGATTTTACAGAAGCAGACGTTACTAATTCGCTATTTAATAATTGTGATTTTAAAAGTGCGATTTTTGAAAGAACAATACTAGATAAAGCAGATTTCAGTACTTCGTATAATTATGCAATAGATCCTGAAAATAATAGAATTAAAAAAGCAAAATTCTCAATGCCTGAAGTATTAGGATTATTGAGCAAATATAATATAGAAGTAAAATAATAGTAACGGTTGTAGAAATACGATTCTTGATTAAGAGACTACTTGTCATTTCGACGATAGGAGAAATCTCATAAAAGTAAAAATATAGATGAGGTGTTTTAAGTAATCCTCACCTTAATCATCTCTCTCTAAAGGGAGAAGAAGTAAAAAATAATATCATGGAAATGAAAGAAATGACGACACAGCAGCAAATATCTAAAGAAGTATTAAAAAAAGGGTTTACAAACTTATGCACAGCAAAAGCAATGGCAACTTTGTATGAGGATAACTTCAAATTAGTATCTAAATATGTACATGCTACTTCTAGAGGACATGAAGCTATTCAAACGGCTTTAGGAATGCAGTTGTTACCACAGGATTATGCGTTTCCATACTACAGAGATGATGCTATGTTGTTGTCATTCGGATTGAAGCCATATGATTTAATGTTGCAATTATTAGCTAAAAAAGACGATCCATTTTCTGGGGGTAGAACCTATTATTGTCACCCAAGTTTAAACGATGCTGATAAACCAAAAATACCACATCAATCTTCTGCAACAGGTATGCAAGCTATACCTGCTACAGGAGTTGCTATGGGGTTTTGGTATAAAGAAAATGTAGGGATTAAAAATATAAACGAAGCTATCCGTAAGAGTGAGCAAGATAATCCGCCACTAGTAGTGTGTAGTCTTGGTGACGCTTCTGTTACTGAAGGAGAAATATCTGAAGCGTTCCAAATGGCAGCGTTAAAGCAATTACCAATTTTGTATTTAGTGCAAGATAATGGCTGGGATATTTCTGCTAATGCAGAAGAAACTAGAGCACAAGATGCTTTTGAATACGCAAGAGGGTTCAACGGACTAGAAGCAATGACTATTGATGGCGCTAATTTCACCGAGTCGTATGAAGCAGTAGAAAAAGCCTTAAAAATCATAAGAGAAGAGCGCAGGCCAGTATTGTTACATGCTAAAGTTCCTTTATTAAATCACCATACTTCTGGTGTACGTATGGAATGGTATCGTGATGATTTAGAAGAAGCATTCTCTCGTGATCCGTATCCAGTTTTGAAACAACAGTTATTGGATGCTGGTTTTACTCAAAAAGAAGTAGATGCAATTGAAACGAAGGTTATTACTTTAGTGAAAGCTGATTTTGAAAAAGCTTTATTAGCTGAAGATCCTACACCTGCCGATTTATTTACCCACGATTTTGCACCTACACCAATCACTGAAGAAACTGGAGAAAGAGCTCCGGCTGATAAGGAAGAAGTGGTAATGGTAGACTGCGCGTTGTTTGCAGTTGAAGAAATTATGCGTGAGCATAAAGAGTGTTTGCTATACGGACAAGATGTTGGAGCAAGACTTGGAGGGGTATTTAGAGAAGCAGCTACTTTAGCACAAAAGTTTGGAGATGAACGTGTATTTAATACGCCAATTCAAGAAGCGTTTATTGTAGGCTCTACGGTTGGTATGTCTGCTGTAGGATTAAAACCAATTGTTGAGGTACAATTTGCCGATTATATTTTCCCAGGATTAAATCAGTTATTTACGGAGGTGAGTAGAAGTTGTTATTTATCTAATGGTAAATGGCCAATATCTATGATCTTACGTATTCCTATTGGTGCCTATGGAAGTGGAGGACCGTACCACTCATCTTCTATAGAATCTATTTTAACTAATATTAGAGGAATTAAAATTGCGTACCCAAGTAATGGAGCCGATTTAAAAGGATTGTTAAAAGCAGCCTATCATGATCCGAATCCAGTTGTATTTTTGGAGCATAAAGGATTGTATTGGTCTAAAGTAAAAGGTACAGATGCGGCAAGAACAATTGAGCCTGCAGAAGATTATATTTTACCATTTGGAAAAGCCAATACAGTACAAGAAATTTGGAAACAAGATTCAGCTGAAACCATGACTGTAATTACGTATGGTATGGGAGTACATTGGGCTTTAAATGCAACGAAGGATTTAAAAGAAAACGTTGAAATTATCGATTTACGTACTTTATATCCGTTAGATGAAGAAGCTATTTTGGCTTCTGTTAGAAAGACAAAGAAATGTTTAATTGTAACAGAAGAACCTACTAACAATTCTTTTGGAAGAGCGTTAAGCGGATTAGTGCAAGAAAAATGTTTTAAGTATTTGGACGCTCCGGTAATGACTATTGGTAGTGAAAATATGCCTGCAATACCATTAAATTCAGTTCTAGAACAAACGATGATTCCTTCTACTGAAAAAGTAAAGGTGAAGATTGAAGAGTTATTGGCTTATTAAAAAAATAAAAGAATAATAGATAAAACAAAGGCTACTCAATTGAGTAGCCTTTGTTTTATAAACTCAAACGTTCTTTAAAACTCTGACTTTGTCTTCTAGATACTTCTACATCCACACCATTTATCATTTCTAATTTTAGTTTTCCACTAAACCATGGGATAACATTTTTTATGTGGTTTGTATTGATAATTTGTTGTCTATTAGCTCTAAAATAATTGCTGTTAGGTAGTTTTTCTTCTACTTGGTTTAAAGATTTGTACAAAAGAGGTTTGTTGTTGTCAAAATATACTCGAGTGTAATTACCTACAATTTCAAAAAGGATGATGTCGGCTATTTTAACCAACCAACATTGCTCTCCATCTTTAATGAAAATTTGACTATCTCCATTCAGTTTTTCTATAGAGGTTTCAAGTGCCGTACGATTATTCATTCGTTCCGTAATTTTTTGAATAGCAACTTCAAACCTTTTTGGATTTATGGGTTTCATAAGGTAATCCAATGCATTGTATTCAAAAGATTTTATGGCATATTCGTCAAATGCTGTGGTAAAAATAACCATGGGAGCCTCATCCAATTCTTCTAATAGTTGAAACCCATCTTTTTCAGGCATATTAATATCTAAGAATAATAAATCGGGCTTTGTTTCTTGAATTAAAATAACACCATCATCTACATTTTCGGCTTCTCCTAAAATAGTTATATTAGGGAATTCCTTTAGGAACTCTTTTAACTCATTTCTTGCTAAACGTGAATCTTCTACTATTACGGCATTGATATTCATGATAAAGGTATTTGTATTGTGGCAACGACCTGATCGTTGTTTTCTTCTAAATTAAAAGAAGCGGCTCCTTTATATAATAAAGATAAACGTTCTTTGATATTTTTAATCCCTAACTGTGTAGACTCTGTGTTGATTGATAGTTTGCCAGAATTACAGACCTCTATAAGTAGTTTTTTGCCTACTTGTTTTATGTTCAGAGTAATGATTCCGCCTTTTTTTAAGTTAGCAATACCATGTTTAGCCGCGTTTTCTACCAACATTTGTATAATCATTGGCGGTATTTTAATTCCCGCAGTATTTACCAATATACTCTTGTTAAATTGAAGTCTATCTTCCATTTGGATTTTTGAAATTGCTACATAATTATCTACCATTTCCAGTTCGTCTTGTAATGCAATAGCATCAAAATCATTTTTGGTTAGCGAATACCGCAACATATCAGATAAACGAGTAATCATTTCTCTTGATTTATGTGCGTCTTCCAATATTAAACCTCTAATGTTGTTCAAGCTATTAAACATAAAATGAGGATTAATTTGACCTTTTAGGGTGTTTAATTGAGATTCTTTTAAATTAACTTTTAATAGTAATCTTTCTTGATTGTTCCGATTTAATACTATTATTCCTTTTAGAAGAATAAAAAATGGGATCCAAACAAGAAATATATTCATGTTGTGATTAAAAAAGATACGTTCAGGAATTTTTCCAATGGTATTGGGTATATCAACTTCAAAAAGGGAATGAATTGCTGGTTGAGTTACTATACGATGATGTAGAGCTAAATTATAAAATAGGACTATATAGAAAAAGGTTATTCCAATAGCTTTAAGTACAGGTAGCAGTTTTATTTTATCTAAAAATAAATTTTTGTTTAGGTGTTTTTTTATTTGATGAGAACAAAAAATCCCAATAAGTGAATAAATAGTTAAATTGATTAATGTTTGCCAAAATGTTTGGTTGTATTGATTTCCGTTTGGCCAATAATCAATAAAAACAAATACATTTAAAAATGACCAATAAACAATTTGTACTGACCAGTAAAGTGTTTCTTTGTAATTATTCATCTAATGTAATATTACAATTGTTAATTTTAAATGAAGTAAAATTATTTTGTTTGTTGCATAAGAGTACTTCAATATTTAAATCAGAACACCCTCCTTTTTTTAGTAGTTCTGTTAGTATTTTTTTTGAAACTTTTTTTATATCAATAGAATTACAACCTTTTAAAACGTATATGTGTTTGAATAAGGGCTTATTAGAAGTAGTTCGATTATAGGAGGTGCTTTTTTCAATAGTTGTACAACCGCAAGATTTTTCAATAACATAATCTATAGTATCTTCATATTGATAAACGTTTTTTGAATTTTTCAAGAAATTTGTTCCAATAATAGAGAATACAGTAGTTAATAAAGCTGTAGCTCCTATAATTAGAATAATAAATAAAAAATGTTTTAAGTATTTGTTCATTGAAGTAATATGATGAGTTAACAAATATTGTTATTTAGATTTAAATAAAAAATTAAAAGAGGCTATTAAGCAATTAGATTGATACTCCAAAGCCAGTATTATTCATATATATATTGTTAGAAAATAAAGCAAAATAATA
>JABSPO010000153.1 GCA_013214625.1 Flavobacteriaceae bacterium | reverse complement strand
ACCAAAAAGATTATGCTCTTTAATTAACTCTGAAATACCATTAGGAAGCATTTCTTCCCATCCATCTTCCCCGTTCTCTATCATTTTTAATACTTTACGAGAGTAGATGTCAAGGATTTCCTTATCGGAACTTGCTATGTCAATCATTTTTCCGTTGTATTTAAAGAATTTGTAAAGATCCTTCATTCTTGGGTGAACTTTTATATTGTCAATAGTCATAAAGCTTCCATCTTCCTTCTTGAACGGATATACATACACGCGTAAGTCACTACTACTTAATCTACCAAAGGCTTCTAATATTCCTCCTGGTAAATCTCTATAGTACTTTTCGTCAAATAGTTCTATTAAATTCAAAGCACCCATTGCAAGTCCAATACGTCTCTTTGTGTATGAGTTAAAGTATTGAGCAACTTTATAGTATTCTTGAAAATTAGAAATCATTACCGTGTGCCCTAATGAACATAGTAACTCAGCTCTATCTAAGAAATCTCTTTCATCTATTTCACTTTGCCCGTCCTTTAAGTTGGATAGTGTTATTTCAAATATAACCTCGGTTTTCTTTTCATCAACTTTAGGGTCACTAATAAACATTTCATATGATTTTTTAAACATATCCATGTTTACCTTGGTTACGGGTCTGAAACTTCCCCTTAAGGCTAAGATGTTTTTCTTGTATAAAATTTTAGCAGCTAATAAATTTTTTCCTTCTGAACTAAACATAACAGCATCTGTCATACCGTGTTTAACTAGTTGTAAACTCATTAAACGGTTGTCTACATTTTTGAATAAAGGCCCGGAGAAATTAATAGTATCAATTTCAATCTGATCTTTTTCTAAATGGTCATATAAGTATTCTAATAATTTTTTAGGATTATTATGTTTGTAAAAAGCACCATATATAAGGTTTGTACCTATTGCGCCAAGCGTATTTTGTTGTAAACGAGCATCATTTTCTTTAAATCGGACATGTAAAATAATATCACTAAACTCTTGGTTAGCATCAGTTTGAAAACGTAATCCAATCCAACCATGTCCTTTAAATTTCTTAGCGAAGTCTATGGTGGCTACTGTGTTTGCGTATGCGAAAAATAGTTTATTTGGATGTTTGTCTCTTGAAATGCGTTCTTCTAATAACCTCATTTCATGATCCAACATTTTCTTTAACCTTACTTCGGTTACATAGCGTTGATCATCCTCAAGACCATAAATGGCATCACTAAAATCCTTGTCATAAGCTGACATAGCTTTAGCTATTGTTCCAGATCCTCCTCCAGCTCTAAAAAAGTTACGAACAGTTTCTTGTCCAGCTCCAATTTCAGCAAAAGTTCCGTAAATATTTTCATTTAAATTAATGCGTAGCGCCTTGTTTTTTAGTGAAGGTGCTGCTTCAAAAGCCTTGTCGCCTTTTAGTTTAATTGTCATAGTTTCGTTTGAGGATTGTCTCTGTACTAACAAAAATAGTAAATAATACCAATTAATATTCAAGATAGACGTAAGAAAATTGAATTATTTTTGCTTTAGATGAGTTTAAAAATATCAGTACAGCCTTTATTGGACTTGTATTTTAACAGAAAAAGATAGTAAACAGCGAACAATTTAATAGTGTTATTTAGAATTTTAAATGATATTTAATGTGCTTCCTGAAAAAATAGATACATATTTAGGGTTTTATAAGTTTGAAGTTTTATTTTTTGAATTATGAAACTTATATTGTAGGTTGTATTCAGTAGTGTGTATCATAGGTATTATTAATAATATAGTAAAATGAAAATTACATTTTTAGGAACAGGTACATCGCAAGGAATTCCGGTGATAGGGAGTACGCATCCTGTGTGTTTAAGTACGGACGATAAGGATAAAAGACTAAGGTCATCCGTTATGATTGAAGTTGATGATGCTATTTTGGTAATTGATTGTGGTCCAGATTTTAGAGCTCAGATGTTACGAGCAAATCCTAGTCACATTGATGCTATTTTATTTACTCATGAGCACTCTGATCATACAGCAGGTTTAGATGATATTAGACCTTTTTATTTCAAACAAGAAGGTGATTTTCAGCTATATGCTCACAAACGTGTGTTTGATTCTTTAAAGCAGCGTTACGCCTATATTTTTGAAACAGTAAACAAGTATCCAGGCGCACCAACTGTAGCGTTAAATACTGTTGAAAATGATGTTCCCTTTGTGATTAATAAAACACAAATAACACCTATAAATGCATTTCATGGTAGTTTGCAAATTTTTGGTTTTAGGATTGATGACTTTGTGTATTTAACTGATGTAAAAACTATTTCAGAAAAGGAAATGGAGAAATTGAAAAACACAAAAGTTCTCGTGATTAATGCATTACGAAAAGAGGAGCATCACTCACATTTTACTTTAGAAGAGGCTTTAGCTTTTATAGCGCTTGTTAAGCCAGAAAAAGCATACTTAACACATATTAGTCATCAGTTAGGTTTTTATAAAGAAGTACAAAAAACACTTCCAAAAAATGTATTTTTGGGATACGATAATTTAAAAATAGAATTACCTTAAATAAACCCTATGAAAAAGCAATTATTCCTTTATTTATTTTTATTAACTGCATTGTTACTCTTATTTCTTTTTGTGAATACGAAGAAAGATATGAAGGCTTATGAGGATAAAATAGAGAAAATTGAAAGCCGTCTTGAAGAAAAAGAAAATGAGTATCAAGATACGATTGCGAATTTAAGAGTGGAAGTTATTGAATTAGGTGATTTTTCGTTAGTTGAGGATGCTTATGCAATTGAGCATTTATATAATGAGGGGATTGATTTTAAAGAATTAATACCTCATATAGAAGATCAATTAATAGATTTAAATTTTGAAAAAGAGGGTAATCCTTTAGTGCCTTATGCAGCTATGAATGGAGGTAGAATAATGATTAATAGTATGAAGATGTTAAATCACAGATGGATTATAGCAGACTTTACTGATGGTAAATATTGGGGGCAAATATTAATTAGGTGTACTTACAACGAGGATAAAACCATTAGTTTTGATACTAAAGATTCTTTTTGGTACCCTATAAACGTAATTGATTAAGTTTTTTATAATCATACGGTTAGCACGAATGTCGTTAAAATGTCGGGTAAAAACCGTTATCAATTTGTTCAGTTCAGATTTACATTTGTTCTAAACTTAACAAATATTAAATGAAACCGACATGTTAAAAATAATTGTTAGTATTTATTACAATAATTATTTTTAACATTAAAGGTTCCATTTGATTATTGAAAATATTAATAGAGAACAAATGAAGGAAGTAGGGAATAAAATAAGAGAAATAAGAAAACGAAAAGGGGTATCTCAAGAAGAATTAGCAGAAGCAGCCAAAGTTAATTTAAGAACTATTCAACGAATTGAAAATAACGCAAATGAGCCAAGTGGAAAAACACTTAACTTATTGTGTGATGCATTAAGTATAAGTATTGATGATATAGTTGATTATGGAAAATCAGAGGATAAAACATTTTTAATGTTATTCCATTTATCTGTACTGTCATTCATGATATTGCCATTGGGTAATATTATCATTCCGTTAATATTATGGTTGACGAAGAAGGATAAAATAGTTGGCTTGAAAGAAATAGGCGCAAACCTAATTAACTTTCAAATTTTATGGGCAATATTGTTTTATACAAGTATTATTTTTGGTGTTTTTGGGAAACTAATGCATTCGAATTTTAATATGTTTTTGTATTCTATTATAATATTACCATTGTTAAATATTATTCTTACAATAGTGTTTGCAATAAGGGCTAATAAAGGTAGTGCTAAAATATACTACCCAAATTTTAAATAGCTACGAATATTACGATAATTCGTATTAATCTGTTATTAAATAAATGACCTACTTATTTATAGTAGGTCATCTATGTTTTATATCTTTAATTAATGGAGGAACGGGAAGAAATTTACTTTGAAAACGATGCTAAGTGGAGAAGTTGGTTGTCTGAAAACTATGACTCTTCTAAAGGTATTTATATTATTTTATATAAAGTAAGTTCTGAAATTCCATCAATGCGATGGGAAGAAGCTGTTCGAGTAGCTTTGTGTTATGGTTGGATTGATTCTACGGTAAAGCGCTTAGATGATGAAAAACGACGACAGTTATTTACATCTAGAAAAACAAAGAGTGTTTGGAGTAAGCTAAATAAATCTCATATAGAATATCTTGTAGCAGAAAAATTAATGCATGAAAGTGGATTAAGAAAAATAGAAGTAGCTAAAAAGGATGGTTCTTGGGCTGCTTTGGATGATGTAGATAATTTAAAAATCCCAGATGATTTACAACAAGTTTTTGATAATAATCAAATTGCGTATAGTAACTATCAAGCATTTAGTATGAGTTATCGTAAAGGATATCTGTACTGGTTGCATTCAGGAAAAAGAAAAGCAACTCGTGAGAAACGAATTGCTGAAATTATTAAATTATGTGCATTGAATATTAAAACACGTGGTTGGTAATATTTTATTATAACTCAAGATACTTCAATTCGAGTAATTTTTGATAGAAAATTGTATCGACAATAGTGTTTTGAGGCTAACGGGCTATAATTTAAAAGGAAGTTGTTGTAAATATTTATAATTTTGCTGTCAACCAATTTTTAAATTCATGAAAATTTTGTGGAGCTACACCATGTCCAACAGGGAATTCTCTATAGGAGTTTTTGATATTTAACTTATTTAAAAACACAGGAGCTTTATTAGCCCATGTATTTAAAATAACCTGATCGGCATTTCCATGAGAAATGTAAAAATCTAGGTCTGAATGATCTTTTGTAGTGTAATTGTCTGCTAATATATTTTCGTTTAAATAACCGCTTAAAGCAACTACATTTTTAATTTTCTCAGGATAAGAAAGCGCTATTGCATAACTTAATATTGTCCCTTGGCTAAATCCTATTAAGGAAATGTTATTAGCATCAATAGGGTAGGTGTTTGTTAGTTCGTCAATGAAATCAGCAATTAAATCGCGTGATTTTTTTGCTTGTTCATCATCAGAAAACTTTTCATTGTCAGCGGTAAAATGAATGTCATACCAACTGTGTCCGTATGGTTGTAAGTCATAAGGGGCTCTAACGGATACAATAAAATAATCATCAGGTAGTTCACTAGCGAAAGAGAATAAGTCTTCCTCATTACTTCCGTAACCATGTAAAAGTATTAATAAAGGAGCTTTCTCATTAGTAGTTTTTGCTTCTCTAATGATATGATGTAGTGATAATTGCTTAGTCATTGTTTTTATTCTTGAAATAATTGTAAATCCAGCTAACTCCCATGCATAAACTTACGAGTTGTAAAATATTTGCGTATGGCCAATGCATTAGTTTGAAAAGTAAACTAAATATATATACTGATATAGCGAGGTATAGTATGGTGTGTTTGCGTAGTCTCATGATTTATTTTTCTTCACCAACTATTTTGAATAATTTTTGGAAGTATTCTCCTAAAAGAGGAACAGGAATAGTTTTGTTGTTTATGGCTGTTACGAGACCATAAAATGAGAGTACTGCAAAAAATAAATAAAAAGCAATGGATATCATTATACTTTGAAAATATCCTATGAAGAAAATAGTGAAATAAAATGATAATTGAATTCCTAATGCTTGACGAATATGAAAGTAAGCGAATTTATTTCTATCATCAAAGTTTAAAAAGAAGGCGATAATTGTTCCGAAGATGGTTAGGTAAGCCACTATAGCAGCTGTTTTTCCTTTATTGTTTTTTGTGTTCATTGTTATAATTATTTATCAAAATCAATTTTTATGTATTCAATTTCTTTTTCGTTAGTTTCAAGAATCAAGCCGTATTTATGATATAATACATTTTCGAGATTTACAAATTTCGGTTTTTCAAATTGAAAAGTATATTTGTCATTAGAATTTCCCTCGAAAAAGAACTTCTGTTTATAACTTGAATTTAAAATCTTAGTTAATTGACTTAAATTAATATTCTCTAATTTAAACTCTTTTTCACAGACATATGTTTTAGAGTTTTTGTCAATAGCTTGTTGATTTTTATTCAATTTTATAGAATCCTTAATTTGGATATTATAGACTTCGTCTAGACTGGTGCTTTTTGTTATGCTAAAACCATATGCCTTTTGCAGTTCATTAAGTGTGACTTTCTTAGAATCAATACTATCGGAGTGTTTTTTAAAAGTTAGGTTGATGCGTTTTTTTTTAAGTTTTTGAGAATTAAATTCAATGAATTTTTCTTCCTTTTCAAGTAATAGAGCAATCAGTTTTTCAAGTTTAAAATTTTCAAAATAAACGTAATCGGAGTTAAAAGAGGATGATTTAGAGTTTAGATTCCCATTATTAATCTCTTCAATTTTAAGAATGAACTTTTCATTTGAAATATTTGCTTTATTAATAGAACTGTTAATAAAAATAAGGCTAAGGCTTAATAAAATTAGATTATGTAAACCATGTAGAATGACTCCCCAAAGTAGTCCAAACTTAACTCTTAAGTATCCAGCAAGTAATCCAACTATAAATTGTGGGGCAATTAATATTGGTATAAATAATAGTATTTCATTAATATCTTCAAAATTAGATAGGTGTACTAGAGCGAAAATTAGGGCGCTTATATAGAATATACTTGTGTAAAATTTGCCCCAGTTATTTTCAATAAATGTTTTGAGTTTTTCTTTATTAGTTTTTCCGGTAAAGGAAGTAATGTAGAGTAGAGGTTGTAATAAATAATTATGTTTTAAACGTAAATATGACCTGAAAATTAATTCTTCAAGGAATGGAATAATCAAAGCGCCTACTAATATAATAGCGATAGCAGGTAATTGCATTAGCTCATTTGATTTGTGATCTTCAAGGTTGACAAGGTCAAAATGTTCAAGAAGTGAAATTATTGTCATAAAAACAACTGCAAGTAAAAGGTCTATTGCTAAAATAGAGAACAATCTGTTGCTTTTGTAATTTGTTGTTTGGTTTGAATCCTGTTGATCTTTTGGTTTTTTTAAGAATAATAAAAGATCATCAAGTGTATTTTTAATGGAGCTTATCATTTGATTTATTGATGTTTTTTATTCCTATAAGTGAAATTGTGATGACAATAAATATACTGAAGGCTATAATCATCCAATATTTAAGATCCATTATGAATGAGTTATTAATTGGTTGTTATTTACAATACCTATAGCTTTCCCTTTTAAGTTACTCCCTAATAATGCGGAGTTTTTTGAGCTAGAGTAAATATTATTTGTAGTGAAAGTATAGTTTTCTTTTGGGTTAAATAAGCTTAAGCAGGCTTTTTCTCCTTCTTTGATATTAGAAGATTCAATCCCAAACCTTGATTTATTTTGAGTAAGTAACTCAATAACTTTTTCGGTTTTGAAAATAGTATTCAAGGCTCCGAACATTGATTCTAACCCGATACTACCGTACATAGCATGGTCAAATTCAATCTTTTTATGCTCAATATCAATAGGTAAGTGATTACTTGTTACAAAATCGATTGTTCCGTCTTGCACACCTTCTATTAATGCTTTTTGATCTGCTAAAGTTCGTAAAGGAGGTAGTACTTTAAAATGAGTATCAAAATCTGTTATGGCATCATCTGTCAATAGTAAGTTTAAAATAGAAACAGAGCAAGTAACGTCTAGTCCTTTTACTTTTGCATCTCTAATTAACCCTACTGATTTTGTGGTAGATATTGTTGGTATGTGTAGTTTTCCTTCGGTGTATTCTAGTAAAAATAAATCTCTTGAAACCTGTAGTTCTTCTGCTAGATTAGGAATTCCTTTTAAACCGACTTTAGTCGAGTTTTCTTCTTCATTTACAATTCCTTTACCAGCAATTTTGTTTTCTTGCGGATAAGATAATACCAATCCGTTAAAGCTATGTGTGTATTGCAATGCTATTTTAAGCATGTTAGGGTTTTCAACTGCATGTTGAAAATCACCAAAAGCAACCGCTCCAGCTTGTTGCATATCATACAATTCTGCTAAATCATTTCCTTTACAGCCTTTGGTTAAGGCACCAATTGGATGAAGGTTTACTGCATTTTGAAAAGCATTGTTTTTAATAAACGATACCGTTGTGCTATTATCAATTATCGGATTTGTGTTTGGGTTTATCGCTAGATTAGTGAAACCACTTAATGCAGCAGTTTTTAATCCGTTAGCTATCGTTTCGCGTTCTTCAAAACCAGGTTCGCCAAAAGAAACAGAACTGTCAAACCATCCTTGTGAAACATGAAGGTTGTCTGATTTTATTTCTTGGTAATTATTGTTATTTTTAATGGTATTGTCAATTTTACTAATAACACCATTTTCAATAAGAATATCCTTGGTACTGTTATGATAAGGACTAGATTTATCTAGTATAGTTGCTGATTTAATCAGGAGATTCATTTAAAATATTTTAAAATGAGTAATTCTACTATTAAAAATAATATGGCAAAAATAACAAACCATTTCCAAAGTGTCCCTATTTGTGAGGTGGAATTTATTTCTGCTAAGGTATCTGTTACCGAAGTAGCAGTTTTAATATTGTTGTTTTCTAATGTTGATATTGCGTGGTACGTTCTAATACTTTCTGAATTAGGGTAGTTAAAGGCAATAGTATGTCCAGTTAAATTTTGTTTGTTTTTCAGTGAATATATACCAGCGATTGCAGGTTGGTTAGTTGTTTGGATACTGACTTTATTTGCTTTTATTTGCTGAATGGGGATAAAGTCAACATTGTTTTTTGAGATGCTTAGCACATCATCTTTTTTAATTTTCAATTCAAAATCAATATTATTTTCAGTATTGATATGGTAATAAGGGATGTTGTTTTTTAGGGTGCTTTTGGCAATGTTATATAAGGTAGGTACGATTAACGGCGCTTGTTTAAAATTAGTGTTTATACTATTTAATGGTGCTGAAAATATATAATTATTAGCAATTCGAACTAGTAAAGGGCCTCCGTTTTCTAAACTTAATATAGTAGACTCGTAGTTTTTTAGAGTGTAATGTTTTTTGAAAAAAGGATATTGGAAGTTTTTAATTTTCTTTTCAAATACACTAGAAAATATTGGGTGGTCAAAATTAATTTTGGTCAACCGTGTTTCATTTTCATTAATTGAATTATATGTGTAAACTAAACTATTGTAGTTTTTCATATCAATTTTTTCAGAAGGGATACACAATATAGTTCCTCCGTTTTTAGTAAAATTGGAGATGTTTTTAATAAGAGCAACAGACAGGTTTTCTAGCTCATTTAGGATGATTAAATGTTGTTGATCAAAATTACTGTAATCAATACTATTTGATTCTTGTTGGTTAAAAAGAAACTCATTTTCCGTGAATATTTTTGATAGAAACGAGTTATTTTTTCTGTTTCCAATTGCTAGAATGTTTTGTTTACTCGTTTCTTTTCGGGTTAAGTACAATACATTGTCGCTTGTACTTGAAGCATCTAAAAGTTCAACTTTTAAATTCAAGCTGTTTTTAGAAGGAAGGTGAAACAGTACACTATTCTTACTGTTTGTTAAATCAACAGTAGTTTTACTAATTAAACTATCGTTGTTGTATAGTGCGATAGGAATGTTTTTAAGAGTACTATATTGCTTGCTAACTAAAACTTTTAATTGAGTTTCTGTTGCATTTGGTTTTATAAAATAAGCAGAATCAATGCTAATATTACTTTTCGAAACAGGTAGGGTTTGTACTAATGTGGTTTGATACTTTGTGTTAAAATAACTTGAATCTAACGAATTGTTTTTTTGAAAATCTGAAATACAAATTAATCGTTTTAAAATGTTTTTGTTTTTACTAAATAACTGATTAGCTTTTAGTGATACTGTTTTGTAATCTAATTGATTAGGAGTGTATTCCAAGTTAATTAAATCATTTTTAATAGTGTTTATAGATTTATTTTTAAAAGTATGTGTGTTGGTAATAACACTTACTTTTTTATCGTTAGGGTAGCTGTTAATTAATTCCTGTACGGATACTTTTAGTAATTCTCCCTTTGGACCTTTTTCTTGTGTGCTAAAAGAATTGTCAATGTAAAAAACAGTTTCAGTTTCTTGAACTGCTGCTTTGTTTGTGTCAAAACTTGGTTCTGCAAAGGCTAATACAATACAGGTAAGTATTAATAAACGAGTAGATAAAATCAACCATTTTTTTAATTGTGAACTTTTTCTAGTTTGAACAATAAGTTCTTTTAAGAACTTAACATTAGTAAATGCTGTTTTTTGAAATTTTCGTAATTGGAATAAGTGCACTAAAATCGGGATGATTAGGGCAAATAGAGCATATAATATGTTTGGATTATTGAATTGCATTATTCAAACCAAATATATCATTTAAATATCGACTTGACGTTTGAATAATAGATTTTTATTATAGACAAGAGTGTAAAAAAAAATCTCTGTTAGAATAGCTAACAGAGATTTTTACCCCAAAAAAACTTACTTAATCCACAAATAACTTGCGGACTATACAAATATACTAAATTATCACATATAAACATATACCAAAACCTAGGTATTTTTCAAATCACTATAATCAGTAATGTTATTAGTTGTTGTTTTTCAGGTTTTTATGTTGAGTATTATGAAATGGCTTAGAATTTTTCAAATACACCTAACCCAAACAGTGCAAAATCATATTTTACAGGATCGGTTGAATCCATTTCCCTTAAATTAGAATCTAGTTCTGTAAGTGCTTTTGCGTCGTTTTGTTTTCTAGTTAACAATCCTAACTTACGAGCAACGTTACCTGAATGGACATCTAGCGGACAAGAAAGTAGGGCGGGTGATATGTTTTTCCATATACCAAAGTCTACTCCAGTATGATCCTGTCTGCACATCCAACGTAACCACATATTTAATCGCTTTGCTGCGGATCCTTTTAATGGGTCAGATATATGTTTAGTT
>JABSPO010000152.1 GCA_013214625.1 Flavobacteriaceae bacterium | reverse complement strand
TGCTCTAACCACTCAACGCTTCCCTGTATTAAATCTACTCTAATCATTTTAATTTGTTTTTAAGTTGTTCTTTTTTAGCTAAAACAGTTGGTAAAATTTGCTCTTCATTTGATAAGCCACTCCAAACAGTTTTTAATTCATTCAAACTTTTACATTTTCCTAAATCTTCTAAAGCTTTTTTATCATCTGCTTTATTTTCTGGTAAAATATATTTTACTTTAATACCTCCAGTACGTTTACCCATCATTTTAACATTTTCATCAAAATAAAGTTCTATTTCTAAACCAATCCAATTTGATATATTACGGCTATCTGTAGAAGAACATTTTTTTAAATCCTTGTAAATTTTAGCTATTTGTTTTCTGTTTCCAGAATTAACCACCATAGGTTTTTGATTTTCAAACTCTACAAAATAACCATCCGTTTTATTACCAGATACATCTACATTCGTATCATAATAACTATCTTTAATTACTAACTTGCAAATACCTTTTTCAGATATAATACTTTCAACATCAACACCAGCTAAATGAGTTGATTTTCTATACTTCATACTATCTATTCCAAATTCTTTCATAATTTATTTTTTTAAAACTGTATCAATCATTTTTGTGTAAGCGTTTTCTTGGTTGTTTTTGTCAAACTGTTGAATTCTTATAATTTTTAGAACTTCTTCGTACTGTTTTAATTTATCTTCTAAACATTGTATTTCAACTGTCAATATTTCTAATGCTGCTTCCATGTTAATTATTATTTAAGTAATCAGATAATGAATCAATTAATTTGAATTCAATAATTTGTTTGAGTTTTTTTGTTTCTCTATCGTTGAAAGTTATTAGATCGCTTTCAACGTTTAATATTTTGAAATCCCAAAAAGTAATATTAGTTGCCCCTAAAACATTTGGCTCTAATTCTTCTTCATCGTAATCAAAATCAGATTCAACATAAAATCCTTGTGGAAACATTCCATCTAATAATACTTCAATGAAGTTGTTTTCTAGGTCTAATTTTTCAAAGTTTAAGAATTCCATCGTTTGTTCGTTTTAATGTTTGACAAATATACGAACACTAAATGTATATATACTATTTATATATACTTTTTATTAAACAAAAATGCTAACTACTTGATTTTCAATAAGAATAATTAATTAAATAGTAATATACAAGAAATATATCCTAAGATTATTCCAGTTAATACCATTAAAGAGGGTGAGATTTATTCCATTACTTTATTTTTTTAGCTTTCTCATAACCTCTTGATCCGAAATAAGCAAAGTAAACAGTAATTAATAAGGCTTTCATTAAATCTATGTAATCAGATTTTACATCAAAAGCCCAACTTTCTATAGAATCAGTAAACATTAACAAAGTTATAACGAATGTAAGGAATATTAAAGATAAAGGACGTACATTTTTAGATAGCCAACTATCGCTTGACATATCAGAAGCCCACCGTTTAGTAACTTCTTGCATCTCTTGCAAATCGAATTCAAGAAGTTTTAAAGCTAGTTCTTTATCTTGCACGCTAATAGCTGAATCTCCCTCAATCATCTTACCTAGCTTCTCTAAGGCTTTAATACCCGTAACATTTCCAGCAAATTCTAAAATGTCAGGTGCAATACCTTTAATGCTCCTTAAAAAATTACCTACTTTAGTTCCGTTTTCTTTTCCCATAATCCAAATATAACAATTAAAAAGGACAATCTTTATCTGTTATGTCCTGATACTCATAGTTTATGAAAACTGTCATATCCTTCAATTGATTCTTAGATTTAGGCTTTCTACTTACAGAATAACGACCGTCTGCACGTTTAACCAACTCTTTTAAGCAGTAAAACCTTTTACTTATAGTTTGGGGTAGTCTGTACAGTTTCTTATCCTTCCAACCGTATAAAACCCCCTCAAACTTAAAGCCGTATTTATAATTTATAATCATATTATATTATTTTTTTTGACAACAATAGTGTTGTATAGCACTGTGTTATATGCAATTAACCTTTGTGCTTTGGTATTCCAAGTGCTACATTTACAAATTCTACGTCTTTATACCATTCAGCAATAATTTTATTAAATCGCTTTAGTATTTCAATATCGTATTCAAGTTCCTTATTCCAAACCTCTAAGAGTATGTCTATTTCATAGTTTATCGCTCCCAATTCATCTCTTTGTATTGGCTCTTCTTCATAATCTCTATCAAGTTGTTCAATAGTTTCTTGCACTATGTCAATAGTTTTTTGTGAGGTTTTACCCATATTTGTAAATACATCACTATCAATTTTTCTAAGTTCTTCTAAATGTTTATTCATTTTATTATTTTTAGTTATTAATATAAAAGCATATAACACTACCTGTATGCAAAACTTCATTTCATTACGTTCAGCACATAGCCAAACCGTTAGGTGTAATTAAAAAAGAGTACCGTTAACCCTTTCTTGTGCTATTTCAAATGTGTTTTTTGAATATTCACTACCTAAATAATCAAAACCTAATTTTTTACAAACTACTGCGGTTGTTCCAGTTCCTATGTACGGGTCGTAAACAATGCCTTTTCCTTTAACTGAACTTAAAAACGTTTCAACCATGTTTTCACTAAACGTAGCGGGGTGTCCTCTTTTCCTACCTCCCTTTTTTATTTTAACTATATCAGTAAAACATTTTTCGTTAAATATTAAAGGTTCTCTTTTTTTTGTTAAAATAAACATTAACTCACTTACTGGGAAAAATCTACTTTTATCTACGTTTGGAGTGCTACCAAAATCAATAGTTATTATTTGATAAACGTTAAACTTACTTTTGTTAATCCATTCTAACGGGTGTATTATGCTTCTTTTTTTAATCCTAATCTTATGGTTATAAAAACATACTCCGTCATCACTAAGCCCTTCGTAAAGTTGGTTTAAAACGCTTATTTGTTGCTTTTGGTATTCATGTTCTGGTAGGTTATCACTAAATCCGTCATAATCTCCATGTGTAACTCTTTTCCCTTTACTAAATGTATGGAAGTCACCACCTAAATTATATGGTGGACTTGTGAAAACGTAATCAAATTTTAACCCTCTCAATAGCATTGTATCTTGACAATCCTCATTGTATATTTTATTTTTCATTTCTTTAATTTATTTTTACTATTAAAACTCCACCTAACACCAAATATAAAACAGTGAAAAACCGTTTCATATTTAAAACGTTAGCTACAATTATTCATTTACGTATAAATTGCAAGCAACACATCTACTCATAGTCATTTTTACCTTATGAGAATCCTTACAACAACAATAGCTAACATCGTCTATATTGAATTTTTTAACTAACTTATCTTCCAACCAATTAACGTATTCAATAGTTGGTTTTCCTTCACTATCTTTCCAATAAGAGTTAAAGGTTGTTTTTGTAGTATTCCTGTTTTAATGTATTTCTCTTTGCCATCTTTGTAGTTTTTTATTCGTTAAAAATCTAAACATAGTCTTTGCCATCGGTAAACATTAACTTTTATAGTTGTAATTCTTTAATACATTCAATCCCTCGTCTAAACATCCCTGTATAAAATCATCTAAAGTTTCATTGCTTATCATTGCGTTTCCGTCACGCAAAGTAACTGCATGTATTCCATGTCTATTAGCACCATCCATAACAATTAAATTGTCCCCAATTAAAACCTCGGCACATCCTTCAAACTCCGTTGTGTAAATACCAGTTTTTAACCCCCAATACTTTTCATCGCACTCTCTGCAAGCATAATCACCGTTTTCATCTTTCAGTAACTTATACATATTAATTAGTGGCTTTTCGCAATCAAAACATTTACCAACACTGTCTATATTTAATGCTGTAATTCTGCTCTTAATAATATTTTTCATAATACGCAACTGAGTTAATTCATGGTCAGTAGTATCAAATACTTTTTCCAGCTCTTTTATCAATTCTCTTTCTTTTTTAAATTTCTCCATTCTATTTAATTTATCGGTTAATTATCGCACTAAACATAGTCTAAGCATTATGCTTTATTAAGTTTTTCAATTAAACTATAATACCAACTAATTTGAGCATTCGGGTTTTCATACTCTTCTTTATCGTAATTATCCCAATCACAAATAGCAATAGCACTTTCAAGTCCATCAATGTTTAGTTTCTTTTCCTCATCAGAAAAACAAAGCATAACACCGTGTATAGGTAATTTTTTAACTATACTTTTTACATATTTTAAAGCCTCTGCATCTCTATCAAATCTTAAACTTGGCTTTGTTAATCTGTCTGCTAACCCTTGAAGGTAAGCCTCTTTTATTATTTTTTCTATATCCATCTTTACCTGTTTTAATCCGTTAAAAACCTACCCATACACCAGCCATTAGGCTTAATACTACCTAATCACTTCAGTTACCTCAGATGGTTTAATCATTATAGAATCTTCATCTACCAACCAACCGTTATAATATTCGTCACAACCTATTTTAGATACTTTAATTCTAACACACTTGTGTGTAACTTCTCCATGTATAGGTCTATAACTTTTAAATGTGTCACCTACTTTTACTTCTATCTCTTTTATCATAATTTTTCTTTTAAATCCGTACATAAGCCTAACAAAATCTATATTCCATATTTGCTAAAAAGCAAATCCGATAACATAGTTTAGTCATTAGCATTAATTAAAACTACGCTTCGCTAATGCTAACACGTAATAAAACCAATAAATTATTCCTTTTGGTCTTTGCGTTTGTTCTCTGTCATCTGGCTGCTCTCTGCTATCACTTTGCTCTTTTTCCATAGCCTCTTTATAATCGTAATCAGCATTAATACTATCTTCCCAGTGTTGTTGGCTTCCTATGTACTTATTCATAATTTTCTGTTTTTATTACCATCCATTAGCAAACATTAATGCTCTTTAAATACTTTTCCGCAATTATCACATTTATCAGAATCTTCAAAGTAAAATGTTTTAGATTCATACATATTGCAACGTTTGCTAACATCGTCTATATTTAATTTTTTAACTAACTCTTTTTGTAACCATATTGTGTAATCATAGGTGTAAATAGTTTCTCGGTCAGCTAAGGGCTTTCCAGTTTCTTTTCTAAATCGCTTTCTTAATTCTAATAATATTTTATTGTTATCCATCTTTATAGTTATTTATCCGTTAAAAATCTAAACATAGTCTTTGCCATTAGAAACACAAACATACGACTATTTTATTAATATTGTCGTTTGTTGTCAAGTTTATTTAAAAAATATATTTCTATATTCTTTTTTTATGGGGTTACTTTCTTAATGAATAGCCAGAATAGCCGTTTTGTTTTTTGTAAGCCGTTAACATCATGTTTCTATTAGCTCCTTTCCTAAATGAAATATGAACCCATGCTGGCTCTTTATCTGTTCCGTATTCCCATATCAACTGATCGAACTGTACGTTGTCTTTTAGCCAATTAAATATTTCTTTATTAGTAATACCATTATCATAAATATCAGCATCAATATCAATAGCACCTTCTTCTAATTTAGAGTACAGTCCTTGTAAGTGTTGAGAAGTTTTAGAACCATTTATTGCAGGGTGTTGATTCAGTTTTTTAGATCGAAGAAAAGAGCTAATTCCAATTGCTTTTTTGTGCATTTCTCTTAAAGGTTGGAAACACTCATTAGCAACCATCTTCATATTTTGAAGTTGAAAATCGTTAGGCTCGTTTTTAATACCGTACCTTTTAGCAGTATTGCTTTTTGTAGCTTCCTTGTATGTTATATTATTGCTTATATTTCCCATTATGAATTTACTTTTTTTTCTAAATTTATAACATCCTTTTTTAAACGCTCAATATCACCTTCAATTTTTGTTATGTTCTTTGTGTTAAAAAGTTTCATATCTGAAAGCTCTTTAATTAATCCTTTCATATCCTTAGAAAGCTCACCTATACTATTAGTGAGAGTTGCAAACCCTAAACTAACATTTTTTATATTAGTATCTTCGTTGTTCTTTTTGTATTCATTCTTTAAAAAGAATCCAACTACTAAAAGAAGGGCTGCTATTATAGCGTGTAAAATCTCTTTCTCCATTTCTTAACAGTTCTATTAATTTTTATTTTAAATATTAAACTTATTATCAGGATAGTTTCAACTACCATAAAAGAGATATAAACCTCTTTCATTTGTATTCCCTTATGGGAGTAATCAGCTATATCTTGATACAATTCGTGTGAAAATAGTAAAACTATTAGAAAAGACATAAATTTATTATCACTTTTTAATAAGATAATTACAGAAAGTAAAAAAATTATGCTTTGTTCAGAAACAAAAAAAACATACCATTGCGTTTCAACGTCCTCAACACTAGCTTGTAAGTAGTCGAACCCTAAAAGAATAGGTATTATTAAATACAATAATATGGTCGAAAATATCTTCAACTATTTTTTAGTTTTCTTTCTTGTTGTCGTTTTAGTTTTCTTAGTAGTCGTTTTCTTGTTAGGACTTTCTTTTGGTATTCCTTTTGGTTTAGTTGCCATAATTATTTGTTTAATGTTTGTTTATAAAAATAAAGGAATTAATCCAATTCCGAAAATAAATAGTATTAACCGCCAAAAAAAGGATAAACTAATTATTGCGGTTGTTGTCTTGCTTTTATCTATCCATCTTTTAGGATAAACATCTTTATTCATTAAGTTTCTAAATGTATAATAAATCCCATCATGCAAGAAAGGAAATGTAAATAAACAAAATAAAATAAATATTTCCAAATACTCACTAAACAAAGCCAAAGGAACGCATACGCAACCCCTAATTAATGTTAGTACAAAATGATTATATTTAAACTTAAACCTATTAAAATGAAACAAAACAGCTTCAATAATAGAGCTAATCAATACGAATATAATCCAATAAATCATATTGTTTGTGTTGTTATCATAATTTTATATATTTATACGTTACATATATTTTAGCCGTTCCGCTCCCGACAGTACTTGCGTTTCTAGCAAATATTTGAAGTTTCTTTCCTGCTACTATGTTGTTTTGAGAATATAACAATGTCATTTTCTGAAAAGAAGAAGCACCTCCAGTAATAAGACTGCCAGAAACTTGCGATTGTGCAGAAGTTAAAGAGTCTGTTACTACTTCTACAGGTGTAAAGGTGTCATAAATTACAGAATGAGTGTATTTAATTTCAGATGAAGTAACTACAATTGCATATTCCGAAGGTGGAGCAGCAATAATATCTATTTTTGTTGCATTCAATATATCGGACGCTGATAATTCAGCTTCCGCAAAAAAAACATCTCTTTCTGTTATTGCATCAGATGGGTAAACTTCAGACCAAACCAAAGGATCAGTTCCGGGCGTTACGTTTATCTGAGGCGTTGAGTGTATCATTTTCCACGTTTGACCGCTTAAAGTCGCATACTTTTTAAAGTCTTTGTGATACTTAACTGCTGCGCTGTAAACCTCAATACCGCTTGAATTAGATAAAGATACTAATTCTTCGTAGGTAGTAATTGGATTGTTATCGTATTGAGGAAACGTAATTTCCTGACCCGTTGTAACCAATGGCAAGTGTATCGTTTCCCTTAATATAAAATCTTCTTTAGCCATATTATTAACGTCTTACTGCTGTTATTTTTATACCGCCCGTTTTAGTGTTCTCGCTTCCGCAATCAAACAACGGATATTTTTCTTTATTTCTTTGAATGAATTTTAATACATCATTCCACTTTGCAGAAGCCCCGCTAATTGCTTGGTGAACTTGTCTCTGTATTACTTTCTCATCTACTTTTTCGCTGTCTGGGTTTAGTTTTAAAACCGTTCCAAAAGCAGTATCATTTGAATTACTATCGTTTTTATAACGTGAATAAGAATAATAAACTAAAACCGATTTTAAACCCTCGTGTTGGTATTGTTTATCGTTATAGGTATAAATACTACCATTGAATAAGTTACTTAAATCTACATCAGCAAACAAAGGAGCATCAGCAAGTAAAGCCAAATACAAAGGATCATCTAACAAAGGTTTTAAATCAAACTCTTGTGCTTCAGAAATAAATGTATCCAATTTCATAGTAACATCTAAACTATCCGCAATCGGTTTATAAACTTTTATGTCTGTTATGGTTATTAAGTTGCTCATTCTACTATTAAATTTACATCTTCTTCAATTTCTAAACCTTCGATTTCTGAATCTGTTAATTCGTAAACCGTTTTTAAAACTCCTTTCTTTTGCTTTACACTTAAAGATGAATTTGTTAATACTTCAACTATCTTTGCTTTTCCTTCTGCTGTGTTCTTTACTGGAACTGTAGCCGCTACCATTTCCTTAATGGAGAAGTCTGTGAAGTTAGCCCCTACAAATCTACTCATTAACTTTGTAAATATTTCCTCTAATGCAATTCTATAATCTAAAGTATGTCCGTTATATTGTGCTGTTGCGTCTTTAATTTCTGAACTACTCCCTAATTTACCCGCAACTGATTTCATTAATACGGTTGGAATACCATATTTGTTAATCGTGTTTTCTTGTGCTGAAATCTCAGTATATTTATAAAGCTCGTTAACATCTTGAATGTCAACTTTTTGCATCTTGAATCCGCTTTCTGTTTGACCAGCAATCTTTTCTAATAAGAAAATTCTTAAAGCGTTATCATCGCCTTGAAAGTTTGTTAAATTATTAACGAACTCTTCTCTGTCTGCTTCGTTTTCAAAAGCGTCAACCTCAAAAATATAACTTGCTAAAAAGTTGGTTGATACATTCTTTAACTTAAAGTTTTTGCACTTGTAATCCGTCTGCACATCTTCTAAAACACTATCGGAAGGTGCTAAAGGGTATTCTATACCGTCAAACGTCCAATACATTATCTGACCTTTATACAAGTGCCAACCGCCTATTGCATCAACTTGATCTTGAACCTTATTAGGATCATAGAAGTTAATGAAATCAATGTTCTTTTTGTTTATCCTTGTGCTTTTTGTCTTTTGCCAATCGTTATAAATAGCTAATACATTAGGATTATCTTCATTCTCTGGAGTCGTAAACCTTGCGTATTCAAAAGGGCTATTACTTAATGATGTAATATTTAAATTAGCATCGTAATTAGCGTGTATAGTTAAGCCATTAAACTTACTTAATGAATTGGACACTTTACGTAATAAATCGTTTGCAGTCATTCCTTTAGAATTAACAACAAACTTTGCTAGATTTTCATCTACAAAACCACCGCCAAAAATAAACTTTGAAAACTTTTCAGTAACAGAAACACCCGTACCACTTGCATTAATAATGTCAACTACCCTTTGAGGGTAGGCGTTATCTATGTCGTAATTAATAATACCCTCAGTTTTATTAACCTTTAACTCTATACGCTTTGATATGTCCGTAACTGTAGATTTCATTATACGTTTTTAGCAATATAAGCCTCTAACTTTTTACCGCCTAAATTCTTATGCGCTTTTTTAATTTCTTTTTCTTTTGCTAATTTATCAGCTTCAATCCTTAATTCTGCTAATTCATCATCAGAATAACTCTTTTCTATTAAGTCTTTCCAATCATTAGGGTAAGTTTCAAATGATTTAATATGAACAGGGAACGATTCTAAAAGCATTAACGCTAATTCATCTGTAATATTATGTGTTGAAATGTGTAAATGCTTAGAAGGTAACCAAATATTACCAGCACTTTCTTTTAATTTAAACTTGCTTTCCATTTGTTGAATTTTTAAATTTAATTTTTCTTTGTTGTTTAACCAAGTAGGTAAAAGAGTTAGTATATCATCTACACAACCGCAATTAGTAACTTGATTTAATGGCACTCCATAAAGAATATCATTTAGTTTACTCGCCTTAATATAACGTTCATCTGAAAAGCTATTCCGCCAATCTTCAACGCTGTCAATTAAAACAATTACTTCTTTGATTTCCTTTAAAAGATTCATTCCGTAAATTTAACAAAAAAAAGGCTCATTATTATGTAATGAGCCTTTTTAATTATTGTTATTTTTTAAACTGCTGCTGTAAGTAAACTTTCGAACACCGCTTTTGTAGTAGCGAAATCTGTTTTAAATAAAACCTTTGGCATAAACTTTTCTAAATCTTCATCATTAGATGAAAGAATAATATCAAAAGCACCACCTGTTTCAATGTTGTTAATTTCTCTAACATTTTGAGAAAGTTCTAACCCTGCATCTACTCCATAAATTTCATAAGCCGCTTCACCTGTTGCACCTTTGTATTTATTCTCAACTAGAACCACAAAAGAACCTTTAGCCATAGCCATTAATTCTTTTTTAGTAGCAATCGTTAAATCAAATACTTTGTTTGAAACTTCGTGCTTATAATCTTCTGAGAACTTAGTTTTTACTAATTCATATTTTGGTGTAATAGAATTTCTTTTACCTTCGTAAACAAAACCTTCTTTACCTGTAGCTAAAGCAATCGATTCTACTACTTGGTTATTACTTATACTAAAACCGATAGCTCCATTGTTCCAATCTGTACGATTCAAAACAATCATTCTATTTTCTGTACCCGCTTTTATCGGGTTGTCGCAGTCGATTATTACGTCTGCTGCTATATCTCCACAACTCATTGTTTGTATATTTATTTGTTAAAAGGGGGACTAATTAAAGCCCCCTTTGTAAATTGTTTTTAGTATGCTAATTGAACTTCAGCATCAATGATTACTTTCGAATCTAATACTAATTCAAAATCAACATAAACTTTTTTGTCTTTTTTATCGTACCAGATGTCAAACTCGTTAAAAGTTCCAACACTTTCTGTTCCAACTCTTAAGTTATCCTTAGTTGCTAAAACTGCTCTATGTGGTAAGAAGTGAACCGTTCCAGTATCTTCGTGAGTTCTGATAATCTTATCAGATAATGGTACTGCAATAACATCAATGTTATCAGATTTAACAGCGAACAATCCACCTTCAATTCTTTCAGTTGTAAAAGCAATGTTTGCAAATTTCAACTCTCTAACATATTGATCTAAAACTGATT
>JABSPO010000151.1 GCA_013214625.1 Flavobacteriaceae bacterium | reverse complement strand
CATGCCATCTTAAAACAAAATGAAGTGCACAATATGGCAGTACTGGTACTGGATGTAAAAACTAAAAAAGTTTTAGGCTATGTTGGGAACACACCCACCACAAAAGAAAACCAGAAAGATGTAAACATAATTGACGCGCCAAGAAGCACGGGGAGTGTTTTAAAGCCGTTATTATATATGGCTATGCTTGACAAAGGGGAACTACTACCGAATGCATTAGTGGCAGATATACCAACAACTATTGCCAATTATACTCCTCAAAATTTTAACCTTCAATACACTGGAGCCGTATCGGCAAAAAAAGCGTTAGCAAAATCACTAAACATCCCAGCAGTAAGGATGTTACATCAATATGGATTAGCACGATTTTATGATGAGCTAGGAAAATTTAAGCTAAGACACATCAATAAAGGGGCAGGGCATTACGGACTATCGTTAATTCTTGGTGGTGCAGAAAGCAGCCTATGGGATTTGTGCAATACATACGCATCATTAGCAGGAACGGTAAATCATTATACTGAAACCTCTAGTGAATACCACACTAAAGAATTCGGTAAATCATCACTTATAAAAAACCAAACTATCGATTTTGGAAAATTAACACTAGAGAAAACTATTTTTGATGCGGGAAGTATTTATTTAGCTTTTGAAGCTATGAAAGAAGTTAATCGTCCTGAAGGTGATGAGGCTTGGAAGTTTTATGATTCATCAAAAGAAATTGCTTGGAAAACAGGCACCAGTTTTGGAAATCGAGATGCGTGGGCTATTGGTGTTACTAAAGATATTGTTGTTGGCGTTTGGGTAGGAAATGCCGATGGTGAAGGGCGACCTAATTTAACAGGTATAAACAGTGCCGCTCCAGTTTTATTTGATGTATTTAATCTATTTCCAAAATCACCCTGGTTTTCCAAACCTTATGACGAACTAGTAAAGGTTAACACCTGTACTCAAAGTGGCTATCTGGCTACCGAATTATGTGCAACTACCAAAAGTTGGATTCCTAGTGTAGGGAGTCGCTTTAAACCATGTCCTTTTCATCACATAGTTCATATTGATAAAAATAGTAACTACAGAGTAAACACTTCATGTGAAACACTAGACAATATTGAAAACACTCCATGGTTCACCCTCCCTCCTTTACAAGCATGGTATTATAAAAAGCACCATGCCAATTACAAATCACTTCCTAAATTACGTGATGATTGTGCACATGAAACTGGAGCAACGATGGATTTTATTTCTCCTAAAAACAATAGCACTATTATTTTAGCAAAAAATGAACATGAAAAAACGAATCCGTTAATATTAAAAATTGCTCATGTCAAACCTGAAACTAAAGTATTTTGGTATGTGGATGATGTATTTATACAAACTACAGAAACTTTTCATGAAATTGGAGTACTTCCATCGGCTGGGAAACATACCATCACCGTAGTTGATGCTTTGGGGAATGAATTGAAAAGGAGTATTACTATTGAACGATAGAATAATTAATAATAACTGAAATGGGATGCTTTTTCTATGCTAAAAACAAAAGAAATAAGCGCTCCAAAAACTCATAACAATCATGCGGTAATCAAAGCTATTAATTGGCTGGATGAATACGGACACCTGAAATGCTGTAGTGCAATATGTTATTATTGATTTAGGTTCTACCACTATTTTTGTGGGTAGAATTTCAGGTTTATTAAAAATATACTTCGTGAAATTGTATGTTTTTAGATTTTTATGAAAAATTGTTCATTTTGTCTTGACACAAAACGAACCAAAAAGTCAAGTGTTAATTCAGGAAATTGCTACGCACCATTCGCTTTCAAAACTTCATGCCTAAAGCTACGCTTTGCACTTCCGCTTTTTCGCTCGTTATTTCTTAATTCAGACATTTTCTAAAATACAACTTATTGGTTTACTAGCACTCCATAATATTCGTGGTAGAGCCTTGATTTATAATCAAAGTTTTCATTAAGAATAAAAAGAGCTGTATAAAAAGTAACGTTTTCGTCAAACTGAACTCGTTTCAGTTTCCCATTAATATTGGTTATCAATTTGTTGAGATTCTGAAATAAATTCAGAATAACGTGTTCTTAAAACAAAAGAGACCGCCCTTTCAGGCGGCTTCTTTTCTATTTACATTAAATTGGTTTTACAACTTCCTTCTGTTGTCGTCAGATTTTGTATCAATCAATTTATTATATGGATCAACACCAACTTCTGTAGGTTTTTTGTCAACTATGATCGAAATTGTATTATTGATTTTAGTAATCTTATGTTTTTTTAAATACAATTCAATTTCTTTCTTTTTCCCATCTGTTTCTTCTTCTGTAAAAATTCCAATATCAATATAATCAGCTAAAGGAACTGATATAATTGGTTTCTTCATTTTTCCCGCTTTGTACGTGATTGAATCCTCACCTTTTTCTGCATAAAAACGTTTTCCTTTTTCATCGTTTCTATATTTACTCACATTAAATTCAATATCTACTTTGTATTTTCCATTCTCTAATTTCGTAGATTTCACTTCAATAATTCTATTACGGTATAAGGTAATTGTTTCAAACATATCCTTAATTACATATTGTAAACTATCCGGAGTTACCTCTCTAATATGATTTACCATATCAATAGAAGTAGTATACGGTGCCTCTTGAAACTTCACTTTCTCAATATATTTCTTTAAAGCATTATTTAGTTTTTTCTCTCCTAAATAATCGCTTAATGCATAAAATATTAGTGATCCTTTTTGATAGTGAATATATCCTTGCCCATCATTATACATTAATGCTTTTTCACGCTTACGCTCAAAAGTTCGTCGTGTTAAATACTTATCCAGCGCATCCTTTAAGAAACCACGCATTTTTGATTTTCCGTATTTTACTTCTAAAACTTTTAACGACACATATTCCGATAAACTTTCCGATAACATTGTTGCTCCTAATACATCAGCCCCAATAACTTGATGTGCCCACCATTGGTGTGCTACCTCATGTGCTGTAACTGCAAACGCATAATCTACACCACCTTCTTCAGAATCGTCTACATCTGCAATAAACCCCGCGCTTTCAGAGAATGGAATTGTATTCGGAAATGATTGTGCATATCCTCCTCCAGTTCTTGGAAATTCAATAATTCTTGCTTGTTTGTGTTGATACGGGCTAAAGTTTTCAGAATTATACGCTAAGGATGCTTTCATTCCATTCATCATTCTCTCTAAGTTATACTCGTGTCCTTTTTGATAATAGATCTCTAATTTTACATCATTCCATGTATCTCTCTTTACTTCATATTTACCCGAATTGAATGCATAGAAATTCAATATTTTACTATCCATTTTATAATGGAAATACTTACGACCATCCTTTACCCATTCTTTCTGTAAATACCCAGGAGCAATAGCTATTTGATCTTCTGAAGTACTTACGGTAGCTTCAAAATCAATCCAATCAGCATCTTTTGCGATATAGGTATTCCCTAAGGCAGTAGAGTCTGATGGATGAGGACGTAACTTGTTTTTAGCTAGGCCATACTTCTCCCTTACTTTATCATCTTTCAATTCTCCTCCACTATATCCAAACGATGGAAAAAGCTCCATGTTATTCATAAACGTTCCGTTACTTCTAACAGGAGAATGTTTACGTAACAATGTATTCTCTTTGTTTTTAACCGTAAAATGTAATTGAATACTATCTCCTGGTTGCAAAGGTTGTTTCAGTTTATAGATGTCAAAATTATATAGTGTATCCTCGGAAACCAATTTCGTTTCTCTATTGAATTTAAACGTACTTGGGTAACTATTGTGGTTTAAGAACAAACTATCAATTGCCTGACTTGTTTTATTAACCATAACATAATCCCCTGAAGCTGTAAAATTCAATTCTTTAGGAAATATATTTACATTCACATTTACTGATACAATTCTTGGCTGAACGGTATTTTCATACTTTTTATACTTCTTTTCCCAAGCTACTTGTTGCTCCTCACTTTCTTTAGATGAAGTGTATGGATTTATCACATTATTTTCGTGGTAAATACTATATCCTAATCCAATGAAGCTAATTAATAATATTACGAAACTAATTAAAGAAGCTCCTTTAAATCTAAATTTTGCAATCTGTAAACGCTCTTTAAATGAATGTGGTAATCCTCTTACCCAAAATAAACCTGCTACTACTAAAGCCACCAATCCGCCTAATAACCAGTATACTTTATAAATTAAGTATGTAGCTACCGACAAACCATACCCATTCATGTCAGAATATTTAAAACTTGGGCCTTGGTTATATTTAAATATAGATTGCTCTACACCTGCAAGACTTAAAAATGGCATTCCTATTGAAATTACCAACATGATAAACAATCCTAAATACGGGTTTCCTATTAATGTTTGTATGAACAATGCTAATAATGCCCAGATGATGAAATGTATAAAATTCAACACATATAAATCATATATATAATGACCAATTTCAAAATCATAGTACCCTTTAGATATTTGAAAAATAAGTCCAGACACCATAATTACAGCCAATAATACCATTTGCATTTTTAATAATGCTAACAACTTTGAACTTAACAACACCCAGTTTGGTATTGGAGTAACATCAATTAAATGGTTTGTTTTTGCAATTTTAGCTCTATGTATCAACATTCCTGCATACAAAAATGTAATAATATTTATTGCTAAAGAAAACGAATTACTTGCGCCTCTAATTGTTTTCCAGGTTACTGGAAGTGTTGGGGTTCCAAATAAGTTACCTACGTTAGACAAACCTATTAAAGCGATGATTAATCCTACTAAAACGATACTTAAAAACGGCCAACTTTTAACCATGTATTTAAAATCGATATTGGAGAACCTCCAAGTCGCTTTTAGATTTTGTAGAAATGAAAAATCATAGGTTACTTTAGTTAAGTTAATACGTGTTACTCCTCCAAAATTTGATTTAATTGTTCGCTCTGCTTTTGGTTTTCTAAAACTAAATGAAAGTGCGTTTTGACTGAATGAAAAGTATTTATATACCAATGCAAAAACAACACTCGCTACAGTCATCCACAATAACCTATTGTAAATAAGCATTTCTTTTATAGGCAATGCTAACTCATTTTGTTCTGCTACCGTCCAGTATCTTGTGTAAAAACTTATTGAGGCTTCTCCAAATGGATCTACCAAAGCAGCTATAAAACGATGCTCTTCTTCTGATAACAAACCAGCTGTTAAGCCTTGGATAAACATTAATACTACAACGGTAATGAATCCTGCTGATATATTTCTTGTAAAGGTTACTACTGCAAAAACTAATGCCCCAAACAAAAAGATGTTCGGTATGATAATTACGACATAGGCGTTTAAATAGGACATTATATTAAATGCTCCAACAATTTCTTGATTTGTCCCTGGTAATCTAAACCCAATAAACATTGCAACTCCAATAGTTAATGTAATTACTAAAACGATACAAATTGCACTTAGAAATTTAGCGAATAGGTAGTTTGCTTTTGTAAAAGGATAGGAGTATAAAATGGTGTGCATTTCACTTTTGTAATCCCTGTATATACTAGTTCCTATTATTGAGGGGAAAAGGAAAAATATAAAAGTAGTAAGTCCGTTAAATAGGCCACTAACTCCCATTGGGGAATTTACTATTATAGAAGACCCTGTTGATGCGGTTATAAAATCGAAAAATCCTGCAGAGATGGCAGAAATAGTTAAAGCTAAAAGGGAAAATATAGCCATGTAAATATAAACCGCTGGGTTTTTTATCCAGTATTTTATTTCGTATTTAAATATGGTAGAAAACATAATGTGTTTTTTATAGATTGAAAATTACTTTAGAAAGTTAAAACCACTGGTGGTTTATGCCACAACTGGCTCGTCTTGTTTTAAAGCTATAAAATACACATCGTCTAATTGCCCCATAGTTTGCACGAAACCATCTGCTGGTTTTTCTGTTGCGAATACACGTACATTTAGTGTATTGTCTTGATTGTAATTAGATGACAATACATTGTATGCTTTTTCAATCCCTTCTAAATCATCACGCTCAATGATTTTAGTCCAAATTTGACCTTCAATTTCTTTAGTTGCTTCTAAAGGAGTAGTATGTTTTAAAATTCTACCGCCATTTAAAATTGCCATTTCATTACATAGTTCTTTTACATCTTCTACAATATGCGTAGAGAATATTACGGTGCTATTAGTTCCTACTTCACGCAACACATTTAAAAAACGATGGCGTTCCGCTGGATCTAATCCTGCGGTTGGCTCATCAACAATAATTAATTTTGGGTTGTTTAATAATAACTGAGCGATACCAAAACGTTGCTTCATTCCTCCAGAATATCCAGCTACCTTTTTTTTACGAACTTCGTATAAGTTCGTGATTTCTAACACTTCTTTTACTATTTTTTGACGATCAGCTTTTGAACTAATTCCTTTTAACGTAGCAAAATAATCTAACAAGTCCTCCGCTGACATTTTTGGATAGACTCCAAATGATTGCGGTAAATACCCTAACACTTTACGAAGTGACATATTATCTTCCAATACATTAATATCTCCAAAAGTAATTGTTCCGCTATCAGGGCTTTGCAAAGTAGCAATTGTACGCATTAAAGAAGATTTACCTGCTCCGTTTGGACCTAATAAACCGAACATTCCTGTTCCAATTTCAATACTTAAATTATCTATTGCTTTTACCCCATTTTTATAGGTCTTTGTTAAATTACTAATGATTAGTTTCATTGCGTTATATTTTAATATCGTTTCAAGGTTAGTGTCCTAATACTCAGATTTGTTACAGTTAAAACCAAAAAGAAAAGCCAAAGAATATTATTCTTTGGCTTTTATATTAACACTTAAAAATTAATTTTATTTACTCACTACAATAAACGCTGATTGGTAGTTTAATTGACGCTCTGCTTTAGAGCGTTTTATACCACTTGCACAGTTGTTTAATCATTGAGTTTTACTTATATATTTCAGGACGAGAAAATAACATTAAAAAAGAAGAGTTTGTTTTACCAACTCTTCTTTAACACTTAAGTTTAAATTTATTCGCTTATAATAATAAATTCTGATCGCCTATTCATATCATGTTTTGATTCTGGACAATCTACCCCATCACCACAGTCATTTACCAAGCCTAATTCTCCAAACGCTTTACCATTTATCCTACTTGGATTAATCCCTCTTGTAATTATATATTCTATAGTTTGTTTTGCTCTTCTTGTAGACAAATCATCATTATAATTTCCTGAATTTCTTGAATCGCAAAATGAATGTACTTCTATCATTAACTTTGAATTCTCTTTCATTAGTTTTATTACATTTTCTAATTTAGAAATAGCACCTTTTCTTATATAATCCTTATCTAAATTAAAATAAATTGGTTCAATCAAATATTTATTATTCTTTCTAGCTTCCTTATTAACTTTAGGATAATATTTAATTCCGTTTACCATATAATATGGTTTATCACTAGAATGTTGTGTTGCACAAATTGGACATAGACCTTTTGGATTATGATTAATTCCATTTGCACATAATGCATGTTCATCTATAACTTCATTAATAACAAAATCTCTTATAAACTCTTTATTTGCTTCGTCAGTAGATTGCAAACTATCATTATCTATCGAATAATTTTCTTTAGTTGCTAAAAGAATATACTGTGTGTTTGGTGAAATTTCCGTTCTGTAGTTTCCTTTTGAATCTGTATAAATTGAATCTAATACTTCACCTTGGCTATCTTTAAAAATAATAGTTGCATTTGGCACTATTTCATTAGTTGTCTCATTTATAACATTTCCTTTTAAATATTGGGCTAACTTAGTAAAAGAATAAATGTCATCACTTCCTTTACCTGTACTACGATTAGAAGTAAAATAACCTGTACTGTTCGTTTCATTTATGATATACGCAAAATCATCCATTGAGCTGTAATTGGCTCTCCTACATTCCTTATTTTAGTAATATCCCCTTGAATATTTTGTTTTACCTCAAAAACATCTAAACCACCTAAACCTACATGTCCATCTGAAGCGATATACAACCTTCCTTTATCACTAATAAAAGGATATGTTTCTCTCCCTTCAGTATTTACCTTTTCTCCTAAATTGATTGGTTCTCCATAAGAATTTTCTCCTAAAACATTCACATAGAATATATCAGACATTCCTAAAGACCCAGGCATATCAGAAGCAAAATATAATCTTTTTTCATCCACGTTTAATGCAGGGTGCGCTACTGAATAATCATTACTATTAAAAGGTAACTCTTCTATATTCCCCCATACACCATCTACCAATTTTGAAGTATATAATTTCAATCTATTTACCCCTTCATCATCAGTACGATATTTTTTATTAGTGTAATTATTTCTAGTAAAATACATTGTAGTACCATCTTTAGAAACAATTGCAGTAGATTCATTATATTTTGAATTTACTTTTTTCCCTATCTTTTTTACTTCACTCTTTACTGATAAATTAGACTTAGCCACTTTTGAATAGTGTTTGATAACTAAAGAGTCCTTTTTAGTAACTTTAGAATATTCCTTAAAGGTAATAGAGTCACTTTCAACACCTAAGGCTTTTTGCTTTTCATTAACAAACTCATCTTCACTAATTGGAGTACTGAATATATCTGTAAATCCAGATTTAGTCCACATATGATCAAATGAACGTACACCACTGGTATCCCTTACTGAAGAAAAAAGTATTTCATTTTCACCAAGATAAGCAGGGGCAAATTCAGGGGCACTTGTATTAAAATTTACATTTTTAATTGTGTGACGTCCAGAATTGAATTCAATTTTTAATAAATACGATTTATTATCAACATAATATTGCCCTCTAGAATCCTCTGGAACTTCTCTATAAAATTTATTCATCCATTGATCAGAAGCCTTATAATTTTTATATGCTTTAAGTGCTTGTGCATACCTAAACATATGTTCTGGCTTTATTTTTCCTTCTGTTGTTTCCGTGTATTTTTTATACCATTTAACTGCTTTCGTTAGCATCGCATTCTTATAATATGAATCAGCTAAATTCCTGTATAAAATAGGAGACGTGCTTGCTTTATTTACATCATTTAAATATACCTCTATTGCCTCTGCATAAGCAAGTTTATTAAAATGTTTGTCTCCTTGACTTGATCCACTACCCTGAGCAAAAGTGATACTTGTTGTTAACAAAAACAACAATGGTAAGAATATTTGTTTCGTTTTCATATGGCTGCTATGTTATATTAAAAGAATCTTGGTGAGATTAACTTGTTTTTATCATTAAATAGTTCAAATCTTAAAATAATTTCATGTGATCCTGAATTAAACCCTGAAAGCTCTGTGCTATCCATATCATATCCATAACCAATAAATATCTTTTTATTTACTTGAAAACCTGCCATAGCACTAAAAGCCGCATCCCATCTATAGGCTCCACCTAAAATAAATCGCTCACTAAACATGACATTTGCTGATAAATCCGCTTGTAAAGGTGCTCCAGATACGTATTTAAATAATACCGCTGGTTTCAATTTCACATTACTACTCAAATCAAATACATAACCACCTATTAAATAGTAATTCATACGTTCTTTTCCCAGATTAGAAATACTATTATCATAATGATTCGTTTCTAAAATATTAGGTGCAGATAAGCCTACATACCATTTATCAGCGGCATGATAATAAGCTCCAATACCAAAATTAGGCTGGAATTTTGAAAAACTTTGCAAATTAGGATCTGGTACCGCTGTTAATAAGGTATGATCAAACTTTAAAAAATTAGCAACTCCTTTTACTCCAAAAGAAAGTCTTCCTTCTTCAGATGTTGGTATAGTGTATGAAAAATCAATATTTACATATTGTTCTTCTGTTGGACCAATAACATCATTAGAAAAGGAAACTCCTAAACCTACTCTACTATTTTCAAATGGAGTGTGAACTGATAATGTTTGTGTAGTTGGCGCTCCTTTTAAACCAACCCATTGGGACCTATGCAATCCTGTAATACTTAAAACACCTCTACTACCTGCATATGCAGGGTTTACACCTACAGTATTATACATATACTGTGTATACTGTGCATCCTGTTGTGCGTATATTTCAAAAGAAACAAATGCGAGTATTATAATTATGATTTTTTTCATAAGAATATTGGTTTTAAACCCAAGAGAATATTTTCTCCTGGGTAATATTTAGTAGTTGTTAGTTATTATTAATATAAAGATATCCTGCTTCTTTATGTACTTCACCTGATGCATCATCAGTATAGTTCAATACATAAAAATATGTTCCTGTAGGTAATTTGTCCATTTTAACAACTGTTACTCTACCTTCAGAGATTCCTTTAAATACTATTGATGTATTGTTATACCCTCTAGCTTCATATACTAGTACTCCCCATCTGTTATAAATATGTATTTGATTATTTGGATAATACTCTATTCCTCCAATAGTAAAAGTATCATTCACTCCATCACCATCTGGCGTAACTCCATTATTAAATGTTAACCCTTTATCAACTATTAATTCAATAATTGTTTCGTCATCAGGACTTCCATCTCCATCTATATCTTCATTAGTATCATCTGAAGGATCATCTGAAAGATCCATTATAGAATTTCCTAGAGAATCATCTCCTATTACCATTGCTGAATTGATTACAATTTCTGTATCAATATCTGATTGAACTAATGAATAATCAACAGTATATATCCATACTTCATTTATATCTAATTCATCATCTCCATCCGTATCACCTGAATCAGGTCCTAAAATAATTCCTCCTAGCATTGGATCATCTAACTCAATGTTTGTTATTGAAGTATTTCCATTATTACTTAATGCAAATGTATAGGTTATAACATCACCAACATTAGCAAAACCATCACCTCCATCATCAAAACTAGCCTCTTTTAATAGTGACATTCCTCCTTGACTTAAGTAAGTTACAGTTGGATCATCTGGTTCGCCATCGCCGTTTGCATCTACATCCATTGGATTGTTCGGATCATCCGAAGTATCACTTACACTTCCAGAAGTAGAATCAGCATTCGCTGTCGCAATATTTGTTACACTTCCATTCATCATATCAGTTAAAGTAATTGTATAACCTGCACTAAATGTTGTGTCATTACTAGCTCCTACTGGTAGGATTGCTAATGGACCTCCCGCTACTGTTACTAATCCATCAGTGATTGTTACACTTGTTAAATCTATATTTCCAGTATTGATTACATTAAATACATAGTTAATAGTATCGCCTG
>JABSPO010000150.1 GCA_013214625.1 Flavobacteriaceae bacterium | reverse complement strand
TTTTAATTCCCCTAGAAGCTGCATCCAATGCAATTCCACTTCCAGTTGCTCCACCACCTATAATAATAAGTTCATATTTGTTTTTTTTCATGGATTCTATTCCTTATTTTCTAACTACATCATAAGGTTATAATGTTATGGATTAGATTATAAGGTCATAACCTTTAAAACTAGATTAAACTAAAATATTATATTACTTTTTAATAAAAGAAAAATGGTATTTAAGTAAACTAACACTAAGATAACGCCTAAACAAAAAATCAATATATTTAATTTTTTATACTTAGACTGACCTTATAATGGCTTTAAATAATAAAAAAAATATTATCTGAATTAAAATAGTTTTTAAAAACTTTTGAAATTTAGAAACAATTTAAGCTATATTTAAATTTTGATACGTCACTATAAAGGCTATCATTATAATGTTATAACGTTGCTAAATATTTATAACAACATAGAGATTTTAATTATTAATATGAAATTGATAAAACTTGGAATTAGGAGTAAAGAGAATGTCATTAGAACTACAAAATATATCTATGAGTGTTGATGGTAACATGCATATTTATAATACAAACTTGACACTGAAAAAAGGAACGATGAATGTTCTTCTAGGAAGAACCTCTTCTGGGAAAACCACCTTGATGCGAATTATGGCTGGATTAGATGTACCAACATCAGGTAAAATCTTGTGGGAAGGTAAAGATGTTACTGGTATGAAAGTACAAGATAGAAAAATTGCAATGGTATATCAGCAATTTATTAATTACCCTGCAATGACTGTATATGAAAATATTGCAGCACCCTTACGATTAATGAAAAAAAGCGAAGATTTTATTGATAAAGCAGTAAGAAAAACAGCTGGATTAATGAGAATGACAGATATGTTGCATAAAAAACCTCTTGAATTATCAGGTGGACAGCAACAACGCTGTGCTCTGGCACGTTCACTGGTAAAAGGGTCTGGCTTAGTTCTTTTAGATGAACCTTTGGCAAATTTAGATTATAAACTAAGAGAAGAATTACGAGCAGAAATACCAAAATTATTTGAAGAATCGGGTGCTATTTTTGTATATGCAACAACTGAACCAGAAGAAGCTCTTCTTTTAGGTGGTAATGTGGCTACCTTATGGGAAGGTAAAATAACACAATTTGGAAAAACAGCAGATGTTTATCACAATCCGAACAATGCAACTACTGCGAAGGTTTTTTCTAACCCAGCAATGAACTTTTTAAATATAGAGAAAAAAGATGGATTTATTTATTTTCACAATTCAAATAAAATTCCAGCTACTGACATCTTTCTTAAACTTGAAGATGGAGAATATTTAGCGGGGTTTAGACCAAATCACCTAGAGTTAAAAGCAAGAAGTGATTCTGCTTTTCATTTTGATACGAACTTATCAGTAACAGAAATTACAGGCTCTGAAACTTTTTTACATTTGTCTTATGACAATGAAAATTGGATTGGATTGGTTCATGGCGTACATGATTTAGAATATGGTTCAAATTTAAGTGTTTACTTAGATTTACGACATATTTTTATTTTTAAAAAAGATGGTGATTTATTACAAACTGCCTCTTATGTAACAAACAGATAGAAGGAGAAAATTTATGGCTAGAATAACTCTTTCAAAATTAGCACATTCTTATGTTAAAGATCCAAAAAGTGACAAAGATTATGCTTTAAGAGAATTAAATCACGAATGGGAAGATGGTGCGGCTTATGCCCTACTTGGACCCTCAGGTTGTGGAAAATCAACTTTACTAAATATTATTTCAGGAATAGTAACTCCTTCTCATGGACGTATTTTATTTGATGATATAGACGTAACATTTGAAGATACAACAGATAGAAATATTGCACAAGTTTTTCAATTTCCTGTTGTATACGATACGATGACAGTACAACAAAATCTTGAGTTTCCTTTAAAAAACAGAGGAAAAGATGCTAAGTATATTGCTCAGAGAGTAGCTTCAATTGCACGCTCAATTCAAGTAGAAGATATTTTACATAAAAAAGCACGAGGCTTAAGTGCCGATCAAAAACAAAAAATTTCACTTGGCCGTGGAATGGTTAGAGAAGATGTAAATGCTATTTTATTTGATGAACCTTTAACAGTAATTGACCCTCATATGAAGTGGGAATTAAGAACTCAATTAAAAGCTTTACATAAAGAACTTAAACATACTATGATTTTTGTAACCCATGATCAAACAGAAGCTTTGACATTCGCAGACAAAGTAGTTGTTATGAATGTAGGAGAAGTGGTTCAAATAGGAACACCTCAAGAGCTTTTTGAAAAACCTGCTCATACTTTTGTAGGTTATTTTATAGGCTCTCCTGGTATGAATATTTTAGATGTAGAAATTTCAGGAAATCAAGCGAAACTTTTTGATGCCAATGTTGAATTAACGCAAAATTATTCTGGTTTAAAAGGTAAATTAGAACTTGGAATCAGACCTGAATTTATGACTTTATGTGAAGAAGGTCAAGGTATTAAAATAGAAATCACTAGAATTGAAGATGTTGCACATCACAAAATAGTACGAGCTCGTTACGATAATAAAGATATTAATATTATTGTACAAGAAGATGTAGTTATTACAAAAACGATGAACAATATGACTTTTGATATGAGTAAAGTAAATATTTACGAAAACTCATGGTTAGTTGAAGGAGAAAAAATATAATGAAAAAAACAGTCAATCAAAAAGCATGGTTTTTAGTTTTACCAGTGCTTCTTCTTGTTGGGTTTTCAGCCGTTATTCCTTTAATGACTGTTGTGAATTATTCGATTCAAGATACTTTTGGAAACAATCAGTTTTTTCCAGTAGGTCTTGAGTGGTTTGAAGAAATTCTGCATTCAGAACGTATTCATGATGCACTTGGACGACAAGTTTTATTTACAAGTATTATTATGGCCATTGAAATTCCTTTAGGAATTTATATTGCATTACAAATGCCTAAAAGTGGAATTTGGGCTTCTGTATGTTTGGTACTAATTTCACTTCCATTATTAATACCTTGGAATGTTGTAGGTACTATTTGGCAAATATTTGCAAGAACCGATATTGGTCTTTTAGGGCATACCGTCGCTGCCATGGGCATCGATTATAATTATTCCCAAGATATATTATCCGCTTGGATTACAATTATTGTTATGGATGTATGGCATTGGACTTCATTAGTTGTTTTACTTTGTTATGCAGGATTACAATCTATTCCAAGTGCTTATTATCAAGCGGCAAAAATTGATCAGGCTTCAAGATGGAATGTTTTTAGATATATAGAATTACCTAAAATGATGGGTGTATTATTAATTGCAGCTCTTTTACGTTTTATGGACAGTTTTATGATTTATACAGAACCTATGGTTTTAACAGGTGGAGGACCAGGAAATGCAACAACTTTCCTTTCTATTGACTTAGTAAAAATGGCTATTGGTCAGTTTGACTTAGGACCTGCGGCTGCATTTTCATTAATGTATTTTTTAGTAATTTTATTAGTATCTTGGGTGTTCTTTACTGTTATGTCCAATATTGACAAAGAAGAAGGTTAGACAATGAATAACGCTCCTGTAAAAAAAGGTTTTTTCTCTAGTAAATCACCTGCAATTATGCTTTTATATATAATATTTTTAATGTTGCCAATTTATTGGTTATTGAATATGAGTTTAAAAACCAATCAAGAAATACTGGGAACCTTTTCAATGTTTCCAAATGATATAACTTTTGATAATTATATAGTTATTTTTACTGACCCTGATTGGTACTGGGGTTATATTAACTCAATGACATATGTAGTTATGAATACGCTTATTTCATTAGGGGTTGCCCTACCTGCTGCTTATGCATTTTCTCGTTATCGTTTTTTAGGAGATAAACACCTATTCTTTTGGTTATTAACTAATAGAATGGCACCTCCTGCTGTATTTGCTTTGCCATTTTTTCAACTGTATTCAAGTGTAGGTTTATTTGATACACATATAGCAGTTGCACTTGCACATACACTTTTTAATGTTCCTTTAACTGTATGGATTTTAGAAGGATTTATGAAAGGTGTGCCAAAAGAAATAGATGAAACTGCTTATGTAGATGGGTTTTCATTCTTTGGTTTCTTTACAAAAATTTTTACGCCAATGATTGCTTCAGGTATAGGTGTAGCAGCGTTCTTTTGTTTTATGTTTTCATGGGTTGAGCTTCTATTAAGTAGAACCTTAACAGCAGTTGATGCTAAATCTATTGCAGCAACAATGACTAAAACAGTTTCTGCTTCAGGCGTTGACTGGGGTGTATTATCAGCAGCAGGAATATTAACTATTTTACCTGGGGCTATTGTTATTTATTTTGTGAGACATCACATTGCTAAGGGTTTATCTCTTGGAAGAGTATAAGGAAGAATTATGAATTTATCTTGGATGGCATGGACAACACCAACAGCTATATTTTTTATCTGTATTTTTATGGCTTTGTTCGTGATGACAATTTGGGCTATTAAAGCACCACAAGCACCACGTCTTGGAATTTTACGTATAGAAACAACACCAGGGGATAGACTTTTTTTAAGTCTACTTGGATCAGCTTTTATTTCTTTAGCGTATTTGGCAGCTTTTGGAGCACCCATTTTTGGAGCTTTAATCGTTTGTTTTTTTTATAGCCTTTGCGTTTTTCGTTGGGTATAAAATTTAATGTAAAAACCTTTTTGGTTTTTACCTTTTTACATAATTTCACACCTAAGTATTAATTTAATATTTAGGCGTGCGATTATCGCACCTTCCCATTTATGGGAAAACATTAACATAGGAGAATGAAATGAAAATTAGAAATGGAATGACGACTTCAATTCTATTAACTGCCTTAGTTTCTAGTACTGCTGCATTTGGCGCAGCAGATATGAGTAAATGGTTGAAAGAATTTCAACCATCAGTTTTAAGTGTTTCTGAACAAAAGAAAGAATTATCTTGGTTTGAGAATGCAGCACAACCTTATAAAGGGATGACTATTAAAGTTGTTTCTGAAGGTATTGGTACTCACGTTTATGAGAGTAAAACATTAACAAAAGCATTTTTTGATTTAACTGGTATTAAAGTTATTCACGACATTATTGGAGAAGGTGATGTTGTTGAAAAACTTCAAACACAAATGCAAACAGGTCAAAATATATATGATGCATATATTAATGATTCAGATTTAATTGGAACGCATTGGAGATATCAACAAGCTAGAGATTTAACTTCGTGGATGAAAAACGAAGGTAAAGATGTAACTAACCCAGGTTTAGATTTAAATGATTTTATTGGTTTAGATTTTACAACTGGTCCTGATGGAAAATTATATCAATTACCAGATCAACAATTTGCTAACCTTTATTGGTTTAGAGCGGATTGGTTTGCAGACAAAAAAAACATGGCTGATTTTAAAACAAGATATGGTTATGACTTAGGTGTTCCAGTTAACTGGTCTGCTTATGAAGATATTGCAGAATTTTTTACAGGTCGAGTTATTGATGGTAAAAAAGTATATGGACACATGGATTATGGTAAAAAAGATCCTTCTTTAGGTTGGAGATTTACTGATGCTTGGATGTCTATGGCTGGTATGGGTGATATTGGTGAACCAAATGGATTACCTGTTGATGAATGGGGAATTAGAGTAAATGATAAATCTCAGCCTGTTGGTTCTTGTGTAGCAAGAGGTGGAGCTACAAATTCACCAGCTGCTGTTTATGCAATTGAAAAATACTCTGAATGGTTGAAAAAATATGCACCACCAAGTGCTGCTGGAATGGTATTCTCTGAAGCTGGTCCAGTACCTGCACAAGGTGAAATTGCACAACAAATGTTCTGGTACACAGCTTTTACAGCTGATATGGTTAAAGAAAAAATTGCTGTTGTAAATGCAGATGGAACTCCTAAATGGAGAATGGCTCCATCACCACATGGTGCATATTGGAAAGAAGGAATGAAAATTGGTTATCAAGATGCTGGTTCTTGGACTTTAATGAAATCTACTCCTGTTAAAAGAGCAAAAGCTGCATGGTTATATGCACAATTTGTTACATCTAAAACTGTGGATTTAAAGAAATCTCATGTAGGATTAACTTTTATTAGAGAGTCTTCTATTAATCATGAATCATTTACGAAAAGAGCTCCTATGCTTGGTGGATTAATTGAATTCTATAGATCTCCTGCAAGAGTTCAATGGTCTCCAACTGGTACTAATGTTCCTGATTATCCAAAATTAGCACAATTATGGTGGCAAAATATTGGTGATGCATCATCTGGGCAAAAAACTGCACAAGAAGCTTTAAATTCTTTATGTAAAGCTCAAGAAAAAGTTCTTAAAAGAATCGAAAGAGCTGGTGTTCAAGGTGATATTGGTCCTAAATTAAATGACAAAAAAGCTGAGTCATATTGGTTAGCACAACCAGGTTCTCCAAAACCTAAATTAGCAAATGAGAAACCTCAAGCAATTACAGTTTCTTATGATGAATTAATTAAATCTTGGTCTAAATAATTTATCTTTATCTGATTTAAGATTTTTCTTAAATCAGATATACTTCTTCAAAACATCACAAGATTATTTCACAGTAAGTATTTTTAAAACTTTTTGTGTAATGAACTTAAAATAAAGTAGGTATTATGAAATATATTTTAGCCATTGATCAAGGAACTACATCAAGTAGAGCTATTTTGTTCAATAAAGAAATGAAAATTGAAGCCATTTCCCAAGAAGAGTTTCCACAACACTTTCCAAATTCTGGGTGGGTTGAACATGATTGTAAAGATATATATGCAACGGTGCTCTCAACTTGTAAAGATGTACTAAAAAAAGCCAATGCAAGTTCTTCTGATATAGTATCAATTGGAATTACGAATCAAAGAGAAACAACAGTCGTTTGGAATAAACATACAGGTGAAGAAATTTATAATGCAATAGTTTGGCAAGACAGAAGAACAGCTGCTTTATGTGATAGTTTAAAAGAACAAGGTCATGAAAACTCATTAAGAGAAAAAACGGGCTTATTATTTGACCCCTATTTCTCAGGTACAAAATTAAAATGGATTTTGGATAATGTAGAAGGTGCAAGAAAAGAAGCAAATATTGGCAATCTTCTTTTTGGAACCATTGACTCTTATTTAATATGGAAGTTTACAAGAGGTAAAAACCATGTGACAGATGCTACAAATGCTGCAAGAACAATGTTATACAATATAAAAGAAGGCAAGTGGGATAAAGACATTTGTGAACTTTTAGATATTCCAATGTCTATGTTACCCAAGGTTCAAGATTGCGCAAGCGATTTTGGAAGTATGGACGCTTCAATATTAGGAACAAGTATAGCTATTAATGGAGTTGCAGGGGATCAACAAGCTGCAACTATAGGGCAAGCGTGTTTTGAGCCGGGAATGCTAAAATCTACTTATGGAACAGGATGTTTTGCACTTTTAAATACAGGCAATGAAATGGTTTTATCTAAAAACAGACTTTTAAGTACTATTGCTTATCAACTGGATGGAAAAACAACCTATGCACTAGAAGGTTCAATTTTTGTAGCAGGTGCTGTAGTTCAGTGGTTAAGAGATGGTTTAAAAATCATCAAAGATGCTAAAGAAACGCAAGACATGGCTATAAATGCAGACCCTTCTCAACAATTATATATAGTTCCTGCTTTTACTGGTTTAGGGGCTCCTTATTGGGATGCAAACTGTAGAGGTGCTATTTATGGACTAACAAGAAATTCTGGACCTAATGAATTTGCAAAAGCTGCACTGCAAAGTGTTGCTTACCAAACGCGTGATTTACTTGAAGCCATGTATAACGATTGGAATGTAAGTGATGATGCAATAAAATCCAAGGCAACACTGAGAGTTGATGGAGGAATGTCAGCTTCTTCATGGACAATACAATTTTTATCAGATATTCTAGGAAAAAGTGTAGATAGACCTGAAATACTTGAAACTACTGCTTTAGGTGTAGCTTGGTTAGCAGGAATGCAAGCAGGTTTTTATCCTAAAAAAGAAGAATTTGCAAAAACATGGAAACTTGAAAAACGCTTTACTTCAAGTATGAAAAAAGAAGAAAGTGAAGCTTTATACATGGGATGGAAAGATGCTGTGAAACGTACACTGTCCACATAAACTTCATTTTATAATTCACATACACTCAAAATAATACAGGCTTTTTAGTAGAGAAATTTACTGAAAAGCTAAGTACTCATAGCTAACATTAATAATAATTTTCTTCTTTAATAATACATACTAAGATAATAATTTTTAATGACATACTATCATGTCATTATGACAACTAAGCTAATATTAAGATTATATTCATTATAATGACATAACAATTAATCAAGGAAGATACAAAATGAAAAACTTATTACATAATGATATATTAAAAGCAACATTTATGAAATCACTTAAAACAAAAACTATGAAAAATTTAATCTGTGGAGAATGGGTAGAGAGTGAAGAAACTGCTCAAAATATTAATCCATCTGACCCCTCAGATATTGTTTCAACATTTTATAAAGCAAGCTTGAACCAAGTTTTTGATGGAATTAACTTTGCACATGAAGCTCAAAAAGAATGGGCAAAATCATCAATGAAACTAAGAGAAGAAGTACTTAACGATATTGCAAATAAGTTAATGCACAATAAAGAATATTACGGAGAAGTAATTGCAAGGGAAGCTGGTAAACCTATTAAAGAAGCTACTGATGAAGTAGTAAAATCAGCTGAATTCTTTTCATACTTTGCAGCAGAAGCAAGTAGAAATAAGGGTGCATACATGGACTCACCAAGAGAAAATGTTGATATTGAAATCATCAACGAACCTATTGGAGTAGTTGGAGTTATTACCCCTTGGAATTACCCTTTAGCAATTCCTGCATGGAAAATTGCACCAGCATTGGCGTATGGGAATTCTGTTATTTTAAAACCATCAAGTCAAACTCCTGCAATTGCTTATATATTAGCTGAGATTATTGATTCAAGTAATTTGCCTAAAGGTGTATTTTCATATATATCAGGTGCAGGTTCTGTAATTGGAAATGCTATTGCTGATTCTAAAAAAGTACAAGCTATTACCTTTACAGGTTCTGTTGATGTTGGAAAAGATTTAGCATTTAGATCTATGAGATCTATGACTAAATTACAGCTTGAAATGGGAAGTAAAAACTCTCTTATCATTTTAGACGATGCCAATTTAGATTTAGCTGTTGATGCTGCTATTAAAGGGGCTTACAATGCGAATGGTCAAAAATGTACTTCGTGTTCAAAACTAATAGTAACACCTGGTATTTATGATGAATTTATAGCTGCTTTTACTAAGAAAATGAAAACACTTGTTGTTGGAAATGCTATGGATAAAGACTCTGCAATTGGACCTTGTATTGATAAAAAACAATTGGATTCAAACTTAGCTTATATTAAATTAGGTATTGAAGAAGGTGCTACTTTAGTTTGTGGCGGAGAAGCAATCAAAAGTGAAACAGGTGGATATTTTTTCAGCCCAGCATTGTTTGTAGATGGAAAATCACAAATGAGACTAAACCAAGAAGAAATATTTGGTGCAGTTGCTTGTGTAATTAGAGCTGAAAATTATGAAGAAGCAGTTGAAATTTTAAATGATACTGAATTTGGATTATCAGGTGGAATTATAACTGAGTCGTTAAGCATGGCTATGAAATTCAAACACGATGCAGTAGTAGGAAATGTAATGATTAACCTAGCAACAGCTGGAATGGATAACCATGTACCCTTTGGTGGAAGAAAAAATTCTTCTTATGGATCACGTGAAAAATCTTATGCTGCTAGTGATTTTTACACAACAAGTAAAACAGCCTATATTAAATACTAGAATTTCTAGTATTTAATTAAGACTTTTTTTCTAAAACCTTAAAAACCCAAGATGGAGATATAATTTCTTCATCTTCCTTGATTTCTTCATAAAACTTTTCTTCTTTTATATTCCATAAACCTTGATCATATGTTCTAAAATAAGCATCGGCTTCACCCTCATAATTTACTTCGGACACATACATTCTATCTACTAGATCAAATGCCAAATCATAAATTAATGCCCCACCTATAATAAACAATTCTTTTTCACCCTTTTCTTTAGCATAGTTGATGGCTTTTTTTAAATCAGTATAAACATTCACACCCACATATTCAAAAGTACTTTGTGATAAAACAAGAGAGGTTCTATTGGGTAAAGGTTTTCCAATAGACTCAAACGTTTTTCTTCCCATTAAAATATGATGACCTGATGTTATTTTTTTGAAGTTCTTAAAATCTTGCGAAATATGCCAAAGCATTTGATTGTTTAAACCAATTTGATAATCTTTTCCATAAGCAACGATAAGTGAAACTATCATTATACTGCCATCTTTGCTTTAATAGAATCATGACATTTATAATCTTCTAAAACAAAATCTTCCATCTTAAAATCAAAAATAGATTTAATATCTTTATTAATTTTCATTCTTGGTTTTGCAAAGGGTGTTCTGCTTAATTGTAAAGTACTTTGTTCAATATGATTAGAGTACAAATGCGCATCCCCAAAGGTATGTACAAAGTCTCCTAACTCTAAATCACATACTTGTGCAATCATCATAGTTAAAAGAGCATAAGAAGCGATATTAAAAGGCACGCCTAAAAAGATATCCGCACTTCGTTGATACAATTGGCAAGACAGTTTCCCCTTAGCAACATAAAATTGGAAAAAGGTATGACAAGGAGGCAAGGCCATTTTATCAATCTCACCTGCATTCCATGCGGATAAGATTAAACGTCTTGAATCGGGATTGGTTTTTATTTGATGAATAAGCTCACTTAATTGATCAAGTGACTCTCCATTGTTTTTCTTCCATGAACGCCACTGTGATCCATAAACAGGTCCTAATTCTTTAATAGTATCACTGTTCGTATAACCTAAGTCTTTTCCTTGTTGATCTGCATTTGCAGTCCATACTGTTTTTTTACCAATTAAATTTTTAGCTTCATCTGCATAATGAATTTCAGCCAAACGTCTTTCATCAGTAGAACCTTCTATAAACCATAATAATTCAGAAACAATTGCTTTTAGATGACATTTTTTTGTAGTAACTAAAGGAAAGCCTTCATTTAAATCAAAACGCATTTGGTAACCAAATACAGAGGTAGTTCCCGTACCCGTTCTGTCTTCTTTTTTTACGCCATTAGCTAAGACGTGTTGCATTAAATCTAAATATTGTTTCATTAAAATTCCTGTAAGATAAAACCTATGGTTTTTATTTTTTGTATTTTACAATAATGTAGATTAAGAAGAATAAAACAAAAGTAAAATAATTTACTTTTGTTTTTAGCCGTTTCTTAGTTTGTCTCTTAATTCACCCAGTTTTTGAGCAATAATATTGGCTTGTTTTTCTAGTTTGGAAACATGTCCTAAAGCTTCTAATATAACAATATGGTTTTGTGAAATAGCTTCATTTACTAACTCTAATAAGGGAACAAAGTTTTCAACATAAGAAGATTTATCTTTCATTTTGTCCTTA
>JABSPO010000015.1 GCA_013214625.1 Flavobacteriaceae bacterium | reverse complement strand
GGAAATAGAAAAAGAATTAATAAATTCTAAATCAGAATTAAAAATACTAAGTCAAAATAATGATATATCAACGTTTAAAGTAATAATACTCTCCATTAGCATCTTTTTATTTTTAATTGTTTCCTTTTTTATATTTATAAATATAAAAAATAGAAATAAAACATTAAAACTTAATAATGAGAAATTAAACTACGAGAGTCAATTAAATGAATTGATAAAAAAAGAAAAAGATTTAAAATTAGTTTATCAGTCAAAAGAGATTAGAGATTTTGCTTTTAATATTTCTGACAAAATAAAAATATTAGAAACTTTTAAAAATAAATTACAGAAGGTATCAAAAAAGATTAAAGATTTAGAGCTAAAAAAAGAATTAACAACTTTAATAATAAGTATAAATCAAAATATTGAAGTTAACAAAGAAAAAGTTGTACTTAACTCTAAAACAACTAATTATAAAGAAGATTTTTTATTCAATCTTAAAAACAAGTATCCTGATTTGAGCAAAAAAGAAGTGCAAGTATCGGTATATTTAGCTATGAACTTTTCTTCAAAGGAAATAGCACTTCAGCTTGGTGTTACAAGTAGGACCGTGGATAACTATAGAGTAGCCGTTAGAGCTAAATTAGGCTTAAATAAAAAACAAAATTTGGAAGAGTTTTTAGCTAATTTTATTTAGAACATTCTAATTATTTAATCAGCTTTAATTTTACAATTATTATCTAAGCCTCCCTCCTATCCTTTAACAAACTCAACAAAGCTTTTCTCATAATATAATATAGGGAGTTTTCTAGCTATTTGTTTCTATCTATTTCAATATAGAATACATGTATAAAATTAAAAGCTCAATCATTACAATTGAGCTTTTAAGGTAATAATCTGGGGTGAAAAAAATTAATACTTCACCAACTTGTTAGTTAGTTCAGCATTTTTAGTAAATGTCTTGACAAAATATACTCCTGAAGCTAAATGAGTAATATCAATAGGTGTTCCTATATAGTTTTGTTGTGCTAAAACTAAACTCCCATTAATGGTATAAATATTAACACTTGCTTGGCCAGTCAGCCCTTTTACATAAAACATATTTTGAGTAGGATTTGGGAATATCATAATCATATTCTTATCTAAATCATAATTTTCGGTTGATAATAGGTCCGATGAAACTGTAATTACTTTATGATGTTCCTTACAATCCTTATAAGCTGTTAATACAACAGTATAGGAAGCATTCGTTACAAAATCAAACTCATGTGACACTATATTGGAAGTACTTGTTATTCCATCCCCAAAATCCCATAAAAGGGTATCGTAATTTGAAGATGTATTTGTAAATGTGATGTTGGTAGGTGAGTCTATAGTATAATTAAAATTGGCGGTACTGGTATACATTGTTATTAAGGCATCATCTAACAAATTAAATGTTGTTTCTTCAGCTTGATTTCTTAAATAAGCGGCATCTTGTTCTGTCACTCCACCAAATACATTTGTATTTTCAATTCTCTCCTTAAAAAGACTATTATAAAATGAACACGCTGCCATATACGAACCTTTAGCATTCGGATGAATATCTCCATAACCTCCCCATAAAAACTGAGTATCATCAGCTATCATTGAATTTTTAAAGCATTCACCTATGGGAGCAAACGGAATATTTGTTTCTCCAGCCATTTGTATTAAATTATTTTTAATAAGTGTTTGTCTATCTAAATATTGATTGAAACTTGCAACACTACTAGTTATTATTCCATAGGATATTTCATAATAATGTATGCTAGCACATGGACTATATTTAATAATAGAATCTTTTAATCTTTTAGCTCTGGTAATTGTTTCTGCTATGGGGTAAGAGAATCCTGGGGATTCGTTTGAACCAGGTTGTAGGATGACATAATCCCATTGCTTTTCTCTAAACTTTGCATATAATGAATTATTATTTACATGATGTACAAAGCCTGTTCCTCCGGGTGTATGTTGTGCTACCGTAACGTGATTACCCTGCTCATCAGCAATTTGCTCAAATGTCTGTGGTAGGTTATTAAAATATGTGATACTGTTCCCTATGAAAAGCACGTCTAACGGTTCATCAATAGTTTGGGAACAAACAATTTGGGTCAAAATAAGTAAATAAAATACAACTTTTTTCATAACATAAATGGGATTTAAAGCACGTTCTTTAAATTTTATAATTAATTATTTCAAGGTAGAATAAGCGCTACTTATACCAATTAAATTTCAAGGTGCTCATAAGTAAATTGAATTATTTTAGATTTAGTTGAGTTTAAAAATATAAGCATNNCNTTAGTTACGGTTATCTTTTTAAGCGACAAATAGATTTAAAAGAAACTATTTAATTGTGCTTTTTGAATTTTAATTGGTATAACTATGACGCTACTGAATTGTTTCTGTTGAAAATGAGCATCCCACCATTAATGACTGATTTATAATTTCAAATTATAGCGATTTAATAAATGTAAAAATATAAATGGTGTATTATCCGTCTTAAGTAAGTTATGACTTACTTAAGACGGATTAAAATATCGTGATCTTTTTATAAGTGCTTTACTTACATTTGTCTTAAACTAACAAAAAAATCTAGTGGTATTAAATTCGCTTTAACACGAAGTATCAGCAATAATTTTCCAATGACCATTTATCCTTTTAAAAATAATCATAAACACACCATCCGCTTTTCCAACCTTTCTGATTAAATGATACTCCCCCATTACATAATAGGCATCATCAGAAATTTTAGACAATTCGTTTATTTTAAACTTTAATGTTCCTGTGTGCTCTTTTGTTGGGTATCCTTTTTTATAATTCGCTAAAGTTTTTTCCCAACCATAGGTTAATCCACTACTACCATAAAACTTTAAGGAATCTGATTTCCAATAGCCTTCCATAAAACCTTCAAGGTCGTGATTTGACCATGCTTTTTCCTGAGTATTCATCACTGTTATAATGGCATTTTTATCCTCTTGCTCTGTAGTTTTACTACAAGAAGAAAACAACACGAATGCTACGGAACAAATTAAAAATAGTTTTTTCATAGTTTACTTCCTTTGTGGTTTTATAGTAAATGAATACTCATATATTTTGTTTGCTGAAATAGTATATTCAGGATGCACTAAACGACCCCAAGAGGTATCTCCACCTACTCCCATTTGCATCATATCAATATTCCATTGTACAGTTTCTCCAATTTTAATATCAGCCCCATGTTTTTTTGTTACAGGAACTAAGCCTGAAGCAGATACTCCTGCATCTTCGGAATTAAAATCTAACGCTGCCATTTCAAATGGCCATGCACTTGTATTTAATAAGTTAGCTTTAGCTACAACTGTTAAAGATAAATTATCTGAACTTATTTTTGCCCAACGAACATCTGTTTTATTTCCTGTTTCTTGTGGTCTGGAATATCGATGAAATCCATCACTGATGTTTTCAGAATAAACACCTGTCTTTACTCCCGTTTTTCTATCCCAATAACTCTCTTCAGGACCATTCCCATACCAAGAGAGCGATTTGAAATTATGAGCTAAAGTCATATACATTCCCAACCTAGGAATATTTGGTAAAGTTTCTTTATTTGGGTTAAAGTTAAAATCAACTTTTAAAACTCCATTCGCATGAATAGTATAGTCTATAATAACACTTGCTTCAGTGCTTGGTAATTTATAAGCTACACTATACCTAACACCAACAGCTATCTTTTTAGGACTTTTAATTAATTTAGCAGTGCTATTATAAGTTGCATCTTTCCATATGTTCGCCCACTTATTCATCCCGTTCCCTAAATCATTATCAGTAGGTGGTCGCCAAAAATTAGGGCGAATAGGACTCTTAGTAATTTCATTCCCTTTATAGTTCCATGTGATGATTTCTCCTGATTGAGCATCCAATATTAAATGAACATCGGTGTTGCTAATTACTATCTGTTCTGAATTAGTGATAGCTAAATCATTCAATACTAAAAGTGAATTGTCAATTGAGTTCCCTTTTTGTAATATAAACTCATCCCAAGCAATTTCATGTCCTTTTTTAAGTAAGGTAGTTGCCTCTTTTTGGATTAAGCTCACTTGTAAGATATATTCACTATTAGGAGAAAATTGATTAGGGAATTTTTCGAATCTAATTTTCTGAGACTCTTGTGGAGATACCTCTACTCCAATATTATCATGAGAGAAAAGAGGAACACCATCTTTAAAAATTTTCCAACTGATCATTTTATCTGATAAGTCGGCAAAGAAATTCTTGTTTATAATCTCGATAATTCCATTTCCTAAGTAATTAAACTGCACTGGCTCGTACACTTTTTTTACTTCAGAAAGATGTGGATTCGGATTTCGATAAGGATCAACAAGTCCGTTATTTAAAAAGTTCCCATCGGTAGGTAAATCAGGATGATAATCATGACCATAAGCCAAATACGGATTTCCGTTTTCATCTTTATACTCTAAACTCTGATCTACCCAATCCCAAATAAAACCACCTTGAAGATTTGGGTAGGTTTCTATAATATCCCAATAGTCTTGTAAATTTCCAACCGAATTCCCCATAGCATGTACATATTCAATCATGATAGATGGTTTGTTGGAATCTGATTTTCCATGATTGACCAAGTACGCTGGTTTTGGGTACATGGGACAATACAAATCGGTATAATCATCTTTTCCTGCAGGTTCGTATTGTACGATTCTGTTGCTATCTTGCTCTTTTAACCATTTGTAGGTTGCTCTAAATACATCACCTTCACCAGCTTCATTCCCCAAAGACCATGAATATATAGATGGATGATTTCTATCTCTATAATACATACGCTGAGTACGCATCATGTGAGCAGGTAACCAACTCATTTCATTTCCTATTTGCGTATCCTTATCTATTGCTAAAGGATGACTTTCAATATTAGCTTCATCCACTACATACAGACCATATGTATCACATAAATCTAACCAATACGGATCATTAGGGTAATGTGAACTTCTTACCGCATTAATGTTATTCTCTTTCATCAAACGAATGTCCTTTTCCATAGATTCTTTGGATACAACATGTCCAGTAAAAGGATCAGTTTCATGACGATTGACTCCTCGTATATAAATTGCTTTTCCGTTGATTAATACTTGACTGTTTTTTATTTCAACAGACTTAAATCCTAAATTTCGATTGATATACTGATTGTTATTCTTGTTTTCAAGATCCTCTAAAGCTATTTTTATAGTGTATAAATTAGGCAGTTCTGCCGACCATTGCTTTATATTTTCAATTGTTTTTTCTGAAATGATATCCAATTTAGAATTAGCAAGAATCTCAACAGTTTTCACCTCTTTAAAAACTGATTCGTCATTGTCTAATAACTCGATAGTTAATTCCCTTGAGACTAATTCAGGTGTAGTATTTGTAATAGATACCGTTCCTTTAAAAATACCATTTTTATAGTCACTTACCAAGTTAGTATACGAGTGGTAGTCCGAAATCGAAACTTTTGGTTTGCTATATAAATATACGTCACGTTCAATACCACTCATACGAAGCATATCCTGGCTCTCTAAATAACTGGAATCACTCCAACGGAATAATTGTAATGCAATAAGGTTTTTCCCTTCTATAAGATATTCTGTAATATTGAATTCAGCTGGAGTTTTACTGCCTTGCGAGTAGCCTACATATTCCCCATTTATATATACGTACATAACTGATTTAGCCCCAGCAAAATGGAGGATAATATCCTCTGATAAGAATTCATTCTCTAATGTAATTTCTCTTCTGTAAGTTCCTACTGGGTTATAATCTGTTGGTGCATCCGGCCATTTGGTCGTAAACGGATAACGTTCATCTAAATAAATAGGATGTCCAAAGCCTTCTACTTCCCAATTTGCTGGAACAGCAATAGTAGTCCATTTTGTATCATCAAAATCAGTGTTTTGAAAAGTAGTTGGACGCTGCTTAGGGTCTTTTACCCAATTGAATTTCCAATCACCATTTAAACTCAAAAAACGTTCTGATTTTTCTTTTTCATTTATAGAAGCCGATTCGGAACCAAAAAAAGTTGCTCTTGGAGCTAATTTATGTTCTTCAAATATTTTGTGATTGTAATGATTTGTTTGTTCAGGAACTTGAATTAAGGATTTTGATTTACAACTTGCTAATACAAGCGTAAGTACTAAAATAAAATAGTTGTATTTCATTAGGCAATGTTTTTCATAAAATCTTCAGTAAAGATTTTTCGTAAATAAAATAGCAGTTCCTCAGCATTTTCTTGAGTAAATACCATAGGCGGTTTGATTTTCAATACATTATGATCTGGTCCATCAGTGCTCATTAAAATCCCATGATCTTTCATACGGTTTGCTAAGTAATCGGTCTGGGCTGCTAATGGATTAATTTTTGAATCTACTAGTTCAATACCAAGAAATAAACCTTGTCCTCTAACATCACCTATAATAGGAAATTGAGTTGCTAATTGTTTTAAAGCTTCTTTTAAAAACTCTCCTACATGTAATGCATTTTCTTGTAATTTTTCTCGTTTTACAGTACGCAATACTTCTGTACCAATAGCACATGAAACTGGGTTTCCCCCAAATGTATTAAAGTATTCCATTCCGTTAGCAAATTTATTAGCAACCTCTTGAGTACACACTACAACTGCTAACGGATGTCCATTTCCTAAAGGTTTTCCTATAGTAACAATATCAGGAATGACATCATGTAACTGAAAACCCCAAAAGGTTTTCCCTATACGACCACAACCTACTTGGACCTCATCAGAAATACAGAGTCCACCAGCTGTTCTAGTGTATGCATAAGCTTTTGACAAGAAACCTTCAGGTAATTCTATTTGTCCACCACAGCTAATAATCGGTTCAATAATAAAAGCACCAACACCTCTGTTTTTAGAGTGAATAATATCTATTTGTTTTTGAACCTCTTCGGCATATTGATCTCCAGTATCATCTCCTCGGTATTTCCCTCTAAAAGCATCAGGTAGTGGGAAAATATGGGTGTGTTCCGGAGCGCCTTCTCCACCTTTACCGTCAAATTTATATGAACTAATATCAATGCACATATTCGCATTACCATGATAACCAACTTCAGAAGCAATAATGTCACGTTCACCAGTATTTGCTTTTACCATACGTATAGCTAATTCATTCGCTTCACTTCCTGAGTTTACAAAATGTAAAACAGATAGTTCATCGGGTAATGTTGCTAACAACTCTTCTGCTAGCGCATTAATATTATCATGTAAATATCTTGAATTGGTATTAATTAATGCCATTTGGTCTTGTCCAGCTTGCACAACTGCTGCATGTTCATGTCCTACGTGTGCAACGTTATTTACGGTGTCTAAATATTTCTGTCCGTATTGATCTATTAAATATTGTCCGTCACCACGAACCATTTTAATTGGTGTTTTATATTGCAAACTTAGCCCTTTCCCGAGGTGTTGTTTTCGATAAGCGATCAGATCTTTATTAGATTGTTCATTTGCAGCAGATAGTGTCTTATTCTTAAATATCAAATTCGGATCTGGACAAATACTCTTCCAAACAGCTGTTTGTTTAAAATAAGCCACTCCAGGAAAATCATTGGTAAAACCCAACATTGATAATAGCAATTGAAAATGCAAATGAGGAACCCAATTCCCATTTTCATTCATATTTCCTAAATAACCTATACATTCTCCTTTTTGAATCGCATCACCTACTTGATATTTTTTCGTACTAGCTTCAGATAAATGTCCGTATAAACTATAAAACTCAAATGAACCGGCTTGATGTTTTAATATAATTAACCCACCATAGTCTTTATCATTATTGTTATAACTAGTTATAATTATTTCACCATCTAAAAATGTATGAACAGGAGTTTGAGCTGGCAACCAAAAATCGATTCCTAAATGAATCGTTCTACTTTCTCTACCATTATTTCCTGTTTTTTCATAAGCGAAAGAGGTGTATACAGAACGAGCTTCCAAATAACCTCCAGCAATGATTTTATTAGGTTGTTCTTGCTGTAAAGTATTTAGCTTGTAATTTAAAAAAGCAGGATCTACCATATCTTTTTTATGGCCTAACCATTTACTAGAAACACTTAAATCAAGTTGATATGCCTCATTTGATTGCATTGTTGGAAATACATCTGATAATTGGAATGTATTTTTATTCGCCCAATTTAAAAATACTTTCTCATTAGGATGCGCTGAAAATCCACAAGCTTCTCGGAAACTATACTCAGCATAATCAGCACTGATATTGTGCCATTTTTTAAGCACTTCCCAAGCAGGTTTCTCACTTATTAATAGGTAAGTATTCTCTGGTTCTGCTATTTTATTCATTGCCGATTTGGTTATTGAAATTAGCAGTCGCATGGCAATAGCAGGATACAAATGTGCTAATTCCTCTTCTTCTAATTGAAACGTAGAATGATAGCCTTTCACAATTGGCAAAGCAGCTTCCAATACATCATTATGATTCATGATAGCATAGGCGCATGCTATAGCTACATCATTAATAACTTGCGTATGGATGGCATCACCATAATCTATAGCTGCTTTTACTGTAGGATTAACCAGTTCCGATGAAACAATTACATTATTATCATTGGCATCATTATGCACTACCGCTTTCCTTAATTTTGAATATAAAGGCTGAGTTGATTCAAACTGATTTTGGAAATGAGTTATTATTTCTTTTTCTGCTCCAGTAAATAAGTGAATATGATTTTTCGTCCAAAGTGATTGTGCTACATCCCATTCAAAATCACGTTGAGCTTCTGGATGAGTAAACCCCTGTAATGATTGTGTCAACAAACCACATTGTTCTCCTAAACTAAAGCGTAAATCATTTAGTTGAGGATTTACAGTACTCCAAACTCTACCTGAAACCCAAGACAATAAACGGACTTTTCTTTGTTTACCAAAATCATCTGTTATTTCAGAAATAGGATTGTTGTTTTTGTCTTTTATTACTTTAGGAGCAATTAAATTCGATCCATTCTTCTCAACATATTGTAATAAACTTTGTTGAAAATCTAAATAATTTTCATCTTCACCTGGACGTGATATTTTTAAGATATATCCTTCCTCTCCTTCTATTTTAATTCTGAAATTAAAATCGACTTCTCCTGGAAGTTCAGATGCAACTCCTTTTATATTGAATAGTTCAAAAAGTATGTTTTGAGCGTGTTCAATCGATATTTTTAAATTTGAATAATTCATTATTTATTCTTCTATTAACAACATTAAAATATGGGCAGCACTCCAACTAAAATTTTCAGCATTTAATCCTTTCCCTGTAATAGGATGGTAATTTTCTCTAATAGAAGGCCCTTTTTCAAGTAATCCTTCAGCGCCATTTAATATTTGACTTGTAGCCTTATCTGCTTCCTTATTGAATCCGTAATTACGTAATCCTTTCACACCAAAATAAGCTTGATCCAACCAGTTTGGACCTCTCCAATATCCTTTTAACGGATTAAATTTTTCATGGTCGGCACTCATCGTTTGAAAAGGAACCGTAGTAAAAAACTTCTTAGGGTTCATCATTTTATCTTTTACAGCTTCTGCTTGCTCTTGCGTTGCTGCATTTGCCCAAAGCGCAGTCCATCCTTCAGAGCCTTCTCCTTTTATAAAAGTATCGCCTCCTAAATTAGTATCGTAAAACCAACCATCGTTAGTATCATAAAATTGCGATTGAATTTTAATTTTCAACCCTTCAGCTTCTTGTTTAAATTTAGTAGCGTCTTCTGTTTTATGTAACGCCTCTGCTAAAGTTACTAAATACAATTTCTCTGCATATAGATAGGCGTTTAAATCTACACTTTCTTGATCTATTGAATAAGCATCTTCGCTATTTTTTAAAATTTTTGAATTGTCAAAACGTATGGCATTATCCATCCCGCTTTCCCATTTTGCAGCTATCAAACTACCATCTGTTGAACCGTATTCGCATAATCCATCTTGATCATTGTCTCTTTTAGCGTACCAGAAATTATGGTATTTTACTAGTTTCGGATACAATTCCTTTACAAATTCAACATCGCTATCTTGTTCATAAATTTTAGCCACTGCCCAAGCTGCTAAAGGAGGTTTGGTATCCCGTTCGTTGTGTTTTTCTATAGTGGTATCTCTAAACACACAATCAGTTATAAAACCATCTTCTTTTTGAAAATCAAACATCAGTCGCATTTGGTCTTTTGCTATAGTGGTATTGTAATAGGATAATCCAACAGCATGTTTCCAACTATCCCAAGCCCAAAACCCGTGAAACCATTTATAATGATAACTAGGAAATAGTCCTTGTTTTTTAATTTCTCCAGTCGGAATACGCCAATTGTTTTGTAGTGTTAATATACTTTTAGCTGCCGCTATTTTTGAAAGTGAATCGGAAAACTTCGGATTGAGTTGATTGAAAATCCCTTCTAATTGATTTTCTTTTTCTTTGATTCGTTTCTGTAAAACTTGATCAAAATTAGAATTAGAAATTAACTCTTTTTCTGCTTCCCAAGAATACTCAGGAAAAATAAAGCTTTGAGAAATGACTATTTCTTTTGTCTCGTTTGGTTTTAAATCAAAACTTCTAAAATCAATTCCATAGAATTTATGATCATCTAGAATATCAATTTTTTCAATTTTATTGTTGCTTTGAATATAACCTACAGCATTGCTTTTAGTAGAAATCAACTTTACAATCCCTTCTTCATTTGACAATTCTATCCCAATATCATGAACCCCTCCTTGAATGCTTGCATTAATTTGAATACTCTTATCAGAAATATTGGTAATCGTCATTTTTTGGAGTGCAGTATGCCCTGATAGAAACACCAATTGTTGCTTTAGTTCAATATTTTTGTTTTTATAGACCTGCTCTAAATGACTTGAATAACTTTCTTGTTGTATTAAATCACTCTTGGTGTCAATTAAATTTTTATTATGATTTCCAGAGGTTAGTAAAAGCTTAGACAAACTCATACTACTCCAAATACCATTTTGCTGTGTCATAAGAAAAGGTCCTGAAAAACCTGTAAGAGGAATATCCCTATCTGTAAGACTGTAGGCAAACCAAGCGCCTTGATCGGAAAACATTAAACCCGATTTGTCTAAAGAATCTTTTGGAGTAATGCGATAATCTAAAATGTTTTTATTGAATTCTAAATTTGTATTTAAAAGAATTTCTTTAGGCTCTTGTTTGCATGCTATTAAAGAAACTGACAGTAATACAATTGTAATTAGTTTTTTCATTCTGTTATCTTAAAATAAATCCATTTTTCATAGGGTCCTTAGGGTCTATTACAAAAGTATGCACCCCTGTAATATATGCTGTTCCTTCTACTTGAGGAATAACAGCTTTGAATGGTCCATAATCTTCTTCAGATACTACCGAGCCTTTAAATACAGAATCGGTAATACTTTCTATAGTCATGGTTTCACCATAGTTGATTTCTTTTCTTGCTTTATGAATTGCCATTCTGCCAGAAACCCCAGAACCTGTTGGACAACGATCAACTTCACCTTCAGCAAAAATGCAAACATTTCTACTATCAATACCAGATGCTTGTTTGGTATTATCGATGAAAATTGTTCCGTATAAAAAACTTAAATCTTCTTCAAACGGGTGACTAATTTCTGTATCATGCTCCATTACAGCATGTTTAATTTTCATTCCGTTATTGATTAATGCCCTGTAGGAATCAGTACTTAAATCAAAATTAAAGTTATTCTTAGCCATGTCAACATAAGCATAAAAAGCACCACCGTATGCCAGATCATACGTTACTTTTCCAATTCCATCTACTTCAACAATTCTATCTAAACCAACCACAAAACTTGGTACACAATGAAAACGAACTCCAGTTACCTTACCGTTTTCCACTTGAGTAAAAGACGTAATTCTCCCACACGGGGCATCAATTTTAATGACATTATCTCCTTCTTGAACAATTATCCAATTCATTTCAACTGCTAGCGTAGAAATTGCTATAATAGCATGACCACACATAGTAGAGTACCCTTCATTATGTAAAAAGATGATTCCAAAATCACCTTCGTTATCATTAGGAGGTAATAAAATACAGCCATACATATCAGCATGACCACGAGGCTCGAACATTAAAGCAGTACGCAATTCATCATAGTTTTCTTTACAATAACGCCTATAGTCCAAAACTGAATTTCCTTTTAATTCTGGAAAACCATCAACAATTACACGTAAAGGTTCGCCACCGGTATGCATGTCGATTGTTTTGATCTGTAACCAGTCAGTATTAGGGGTAAATGCTGTATTATTTAAAATGTTTTGATACGTGGACGTGGTATTCATCTTTTAATATTGGAGGGTTAGGAAAATTGATTAATGAGATAATGTTTCACTAGGTTAATTAAATAATATTCAAATGTTACACTGAGCTAGTCAAAGTGTAAATTAATTAGTCTTCGACTCCCGATAGCTATCGGGACAAACTGACAATAGTAATTAACCTATGTATTATTGATTTACTAAATTAGTTACTTTATTATAATAGTAGGTTGCTGCAGCTAAATCTTCTAAAGCATGCCCTACAGATTTAAATACCGTAATTTCAGAAGCTGTTTGTCTACCTGGTTTTTTATCGGCACACAATTCAAATAAATCCGCCTTTATATCACTTTCTTGTAAAACGCCTGTTTTTAACGGAATAACAATATCACCACTTTCTTTAAGTCCTCCTTGATAAGTATCAATATACACATTCCCTTTTGTGATTACTTCATCGTCAGCTTCTCGAGTATCTTTTTTATAAGCTCCTACTAAATCGACATGTTGTCCTTCAACTAAATATTTACCCAAAACTAAAGGAGTTTTAGATAATGTTGCTGAAGAGATAATATCTACAGTACTGATAACCTCTTTGATATTTTGAATAGGAGTTATGGTAAATGATTCATTATTTAAATCGTCACATATTGCTTGAGCTTTTTCAAGAGAACGTCCCCAAACAAACACTTGCGTAATAGGTCTAACACTCGCGTGCGCTTTAATTAAGTTTTTAGACAAAGCTCCTGTTCCGATCATTAATAAAGAAGAAGCATTTTCTCTAGATAAGTAAGAGGAGGCTAATGCTGATGCTGACGCAGTACGTTTAGCAGTCATGTTTTTAGCTTCTAATAAGGCTTTAATAGACCCTTTTGTCGCGTCTAAATAAATGTAAGTTCCTTGTATAGAAGGTAAATTAAATTGCCCGTTTTTGGGGCTTACCGTTACTATTTTCACACCAGATTCTTTACTTGGGTTCCAAGCAGGCATCAATAACAACGTTGAATCTTCACCTATTTCCGGATTAGGAAAATCATGATGATGACGCATTGGTATTAATGTAGTATTGTCTTTAAAAGCAGTTTTTAGGGAGTTTATTAACTCTAAAAAGTCTGTGCTTTGTTCTATTTCTTCTGATGTAATATAGGGTATGTTCATTTAGTATAGTAAATTATACCTATTAAAATTCAAAACGCACTATTAAACTGTCTATTTAAAAACTTATTTATCACTTAAAAATATAACCATAACTATCCCGATAGCTATCGGGAATACTTTTATTTTTAAATTCAACTAAATTTAAAATAACTCAATTTACTTTGACCTTCTTAAAATTAACTGGTATTAGTAGTATAAAAATAGCTCATTTTACTCTCATAATACTAAACTTACCTAAAACAGAGATTATAGTATTGTTTAATGTTAAAATAGTATTTATATATACTTTAAAAGGCTATTATTTTTATACTCTCAAATAACACATACATTATGAAACATATTTTAACAGGTTTAATAATCTTACTTTTATGCGTAAGCTCTTGTAAAACAACATATACTGCAAAACAAGAAACATCAAGAACTGTTGCAGAAAAAATTCAACAAGTATTCCCAAAATCACAAATTACAGAAATAGAAAATTTAGATGGTTTTAAAAAAACGTATCAAATTGCTTTGCAGCAACCCCTAGATCATTCTGATAAATCAAAAGGGACATTTACACACTATATTTATTTATCTCACAATGATTTTTCATTGCCTACTGTAATTGAAACAGAAGGATATCAAGCTTATGTGAGAACAAAAGAAATGAGTAAAATATTAAGAGGTAATCAGGTAATTGTAGAATACCGTTTTTATGGTAAATCAAGACCTGAACCTACTCCTTGGAAATATTTAAAATATGACCAAGCTATAGAAGATTACCATGATATTGTTACTAAATTAAAAAAACTATACACAGGTAAATGGGTAAGCTCTGGAATTAGTAAAGGAGGAGAAACTGTTTTAATATACAAATCGAAATATCCAAATGATGTGGATGTTGCAGTACCTTATGTAGCTCCTTTAATTAATACTCAAGAAGATCCTAGAACAACCGAACACATCAACACTATAGGGACTGCTGAATGTAGAGCTAAGGTTACTCGTTTTCAACGATTATTATTAGAAAATAGGGCTAGTCTTTTAAAAGAAATCAGAACTTATGCTACAGAAAAGGGAATGAAATTTACTAAAGTATCCGTAGAAGAAGCTTTAGAATATGCAGCCTTAGAATTTTCATTCTCCTTTTGGCAATGGGGCGCAAAATGTGACGATATTCCTACCGATACAGCTAGTGCAAAAGAACTATTTGATTATGTAAATAAAGTGGTAGGAATTAGTTTTTATAACGACAAAACATTTCACAGACTATTGCCTTCATACTACCAACATATGATTGAATTAGGCTATTACGGATTTGATTTCACTCCTGTAAAAGATCTACTTAAAGTTGTTACAAGTACTTCTAATAATAGGTTTGCTCCTATGAATGTAGATTTAACTTACAATCCAAATTATATTAAAAAAGTACGTAACTATGTCGAAAATAAAGGAGATCAGATATTATACATCTATGGAGAATATGACACCTGGGGTGCTTGTGCTCCTACTCCAAAAACTTCTGTTGATGCTTTAAAAATGGTATTAAAAGGAGGGGCGCACAGTACTAGGATTAAACATTTTTCTCCTGAGGATCAGCAGAAAATATATGCCAAACTAAAAAAGTGGTTAGGTATGAAGGTTCAGATAAATCAATTGTAATAGTGAAACACAATAAACCTCTGATTTTTTATTTTTTTTAAAGAATCCTTCTCCTATACAAGACTAACAAATAGCTTTGCTATAAGAAAAACCAACCATTAACCCCATTTATACACCTGAAGAATAGTGAGTTACAAATCGCATCCGGTTAAACATAAATTACCTTGAACTGCTTATTTTGTAAAGAAATAAATTATAATTACTAGAGAAGTAGCTGCATGACCTGAACAAAACTGAAATTCCCGGAGGGATCACTTCTCTAAATAAACCATTAAATGCAGTATTATTACAAGGTCGAATTCTTACATTAATATTTTAAACTATTATGTTAATCCCAAAACTATACTCCCATAATAACTCCTAAAATTAGAATTATTAGTATCAGTTTTTTTGAAAATTTATTTAATGCAAAATAAAAAAAGAGAATCTAAATATCTATTTTGGTAATGTACAACCAAAAGGATAGATTGAAATCATTCCTAATTCGTTTAAGAAATAAGGATATAATATCACGTTTTTGAAAAAACTAAAACTGACGTTTAATTGGACCTGTTAAATCGTCAATTTCCTCTTTAACCTTTTCAATTTCTTTTCTAATATCACCTGTTAAATCAGTGTCAATACCATGTACTTTAGCACTGTTGTGAATTTCAGACTTGATTTCATTTGTCGCATTTTTTAATTGAGTCATCCCTTTTGCTAAACTACGTACTATCTCAGGCAACTTATCTGTACCAAAAATCATCACTACTATAAAGAGTATAAATATAATTTCAACACCGCTAATGAATAAAAAATGTGTATGCATACTGCAAATATAAATCTTATTCCGCATTTTAAGTATCTTGCAATTCAATAATATACAATTATGAGCAAGAAAATTAAATTAATATGGGAATTCAGAGGTCCTACTGCTGAAAACACTGCTAAACACCATGTAATTCACTTGAACGATTACATTGCTATTGAGAAATTAAACTTAAAACAGACTGCAGTGGAAGCTGTAAGTGAATTTAGTGCTTCAGCATATATGATCATTGAAGAAAGTGATATGCCAAAAGTAAAAGCTGCATTAAAACCACATAGAGGTCAATATTACAACGAATAGCCGGAAATAAACTTCTGCTCTATTTATTCACTCTTCTTATAATACAATATGAAACTAACATTCCGCCTGCTCATTTTTGTGGTACTTATATCAGCCTGTACCCCTAAACAAAAAGCCGATTTACTGATTGTAAACGCAAAAGTATATACCATTAATGATTTGCAAAAAGAAGCAACTGCTATTGCAATAAAGGATGGTAAATTTATTGCAGTCGGAAATTCAGAAAAACTTTCTAGTTTCTATGACGCAGACAAAGTTATTGATGCTAATCAAAAACCTATTTTCCCAGGGTTAATTGATGCACATTGTCATTTTTTAGGAATGGGATTGGTTGCTCAAAAAATCAGACTTGAAGGAACGAAAAGCTATGATGAAGTTTTAGAAAAACTGGTTGAATTTCAAAAAGAAAAACAACTTCCTTTTATTACTGGTAGAGGCTGGGATCAGAATGATTGGGAAGTAAAAGAATACCCCACCAAAGATAAACTAGACAGTTTATTCCCTAACACCCCAGTAATCATCCGTCGTGTAGATGGACATGCTTTATTAGCAAATCAAACAGCAATAAATTTAGCAGGAGTAACAATAAATACTCTAGCTTCCGGAGGAGAGATACTAAAACAAGATGGTGAACTAACTGGTGTTTTTATTGACAAACCCATGGAGTTAATCATGTCAATAATCCCAGCCCCTACAAAAACAGAAATAACCAAAGCACTACAGACTGCAGAAAGCATCTGTTTTAGCTTAGGACTTACAACCGTAAATGAAGCAGGTTTAGAAAAACATGAAATTGAATTAATTGATAGTCTTCAACAAGCTAGCAAATTAACAATGAAAATATATGCAATGGTTTCTGCCAACAAAGAAAACTTAGACTATTACTTAACTAAAGGAGTTGTAAAAACCGATCGTTTAAACGTTTGTTCGTTTAAATATTATGGTGATGGATCTTTAGGATCTAGAGGAGCTGCAATGAAAAAAGCTTACTCAGATAAAGCTCATCATCATGGTGCTTTAATTTATAGCGTACAGAACTTAACAGAAACCGCTAAACGTATTGCTGATTCGGATTTTCAAATGAATACGCATGCTATTGGCGATTCTACTAACTACATCGTTCTTAAAACATATAAAGAAGCTTTAAAAGGTAAAAAAGATAGGCGTTGGAAAATTGATCATGCACAAATTATTGACCCAAAAGACTTTCATTATTTCGATAACATCATTCCCTCCGTACAACCTACACATGCCACTTCTGATATGTATTGGGCAAAAGACAGGATTGGAGAAAATAGAATAAAAAGTGGATATGCATATAAAGACTTGCTTAATGCCTATGGGAAAATTGCATTAGGGACCGATTTTCCTGTTGAAAAAGTAAACCCCATGCTTACCTTTTATGCTGCAGTTGCCCGTAAAGACTTAAGTGGTTTCCCTGAAAATGGTTTTCAAACAGAAAATGCATTAACTCGTGACGAAGCCATAAAAGGAATGACGATTTGGGCGGCTTATTCAAATTTTGAAGAAAACGAAAAAGGAAGTATTGAAGTTGGTAAGTCGGCTGATTTTATCATTTTAGATAGAGATATCATGACTATAGCTATAGATGACATTCCAAACACTATAGTTTTAAAAACATTTTCAAATGGCGAATTAGTGTTTCAAAAACAGAATACAAATGAATAAATATATTGTATTATTAAGAGGTATTAATGTTGGCGGAAACAATAAACTTCCAATGGCTGAATTACGAACTCTTTTATCCGATAATGGATATAAAAATGTAGCAACATATATTCAAAGCGGTAATATACTTTTATATTCTACCAATTCTACAGAAAAAATAAATGAACACATAACGCGACTTATCAAACAACAATTTGACTATAATATCCCTGTGGTAACATTAACCGCCGAAGAAATTAAAAAGTGTTTCTTAGAAAACCCGTATTTAAAAACTGAAGACAATATTAAAAAATTACATGTTACTTTTTTAAAAAACATTCCTAAAAATGATCTGGTTGAAAATTTAAAAATCAATAGCGCAAATAATGACTCCTATACAATTGTCGGTAAAACGATCTATTTACACATTACTGATGATTATCATAAAACCAAATTTTCCAATACTCAATTTGAGAAAAAACTAAATACTCAAGCCACCACTAGGAACTGGAGAACTACAACTAAATTATACGAAATGATTACAATAAATTAAAACAACAAAGCCAAGTGACGCCCTGAATTAGCGTTACATAATTAACCGCGTTAGTTCTGTTTTAACATGATTCGTTATTTATAGGGTCTGATTCCCGTGTCATTTCACGATAAATACTAGAGGCCGAGGGGGCTAATTACCTTGGCTATTCCTGGTTTGCTAATCCCTTGTTTAAGTAACACTTCTATTATTGTATCTTCGAGTTGGGTTATATGTGACATTGCAACTTTTTTTTGGCGATTTGAGACTATCAATTAACATTATCCATCAAAACAACATCAATCCCTAAATCTAGATTCATCTTGATAATAAAGGTTTACTGAGTTGTATTTATCTTTCTCAAGACTAATTCTAACATTGCTTAACTCAATTGAAAGGTTTTTTAAAAACCTCGATGGCATGTTGGTATTATTTATAACGTGATTTTCTAGGTGTTTTTAGTTTTACTCCAAAATGCCTTTTCATATAGGTTCGAAGAATATTGTACTTTAATGTAATACCATATTGCTCTTTTATCCATTCTATTGCGTGATTATAACCTAATAATGGAGCTGTTGAATCATTCAGTTTATCCGACACCCCTTTATGCATCCTAACAGATATAACTTCTCGACGTTTGCCTCCTTGAGAACTTGTAATATATTTTTCTATACCATCCGACATATATCTATTACTCCATCTAGACATGCTCCACAAACTAACATCTAAGTAATCAATAGATTCTTTTACTTCAAATTCTTTTCTGTAAGCCATAGCTAAAAATAACTACTTATAGCTACTTTTTGAAATTTATTTGGTATAACACCTCACTAATACCTAATACTCTATTGTCCAAAGTTATTGCAATAGTAAATTTGTTTTGAAAAACCTCATATAATACACATACTTCAGATATAATCACTTGTAATCATAAAAAGTTACCATAATTATTATCAATATTTGACTTGGCTAATTCAAATAAATTATAAAAATGAAAACAAAGTTTAATGGGATTTTAACGCTATTGTTAGCGTTTGTTGTGCAACTTACCTTTGCGCAAGAAAAGACAATTTCAGGTACGGTTATTGATGAAACCAATATGCCACTACCCGGAGCTACTGTCGTTATTAAAGGGACCACAACAGGTGCTGCAACAGATTTTGATGGAAAGTACACCATCAATGCAAATACAGGAGATGTGCTATCGTTTTCTTATGCTGGATATCTAAACCAAGATGTTACTATTGGAGCTTCTAACACAATTGATATTGCTTTAGAGCCAGACTCTTTAGATGAAGTAATCATTACAGCAATAGGTATTAAAAGAAAACCAGATGAAATTACAACTTCTAACCAAGTGGTAAAAGCGGACGAATTAACACAGGCTCAAAACCCTGATGTAGTTCAAGGTTTGGCTGGTAAAGTTTCTGGTTTACAAATCAACACAACTTCAACAGGTATGAACCCTGATACCCAAATATTATTACGTGGTACTCGTTCTATTACTGGTAACAATCAAGCCTTAGTAGTTATTGATGGCGCAATTGCTTCAGCTACATTACTTTCAAACTTAGACCCAAATACTATTGCGTCTATAAACGTAATGAAAGGAGCTAACGGAGCTGCATTGTATGGTTCTGAAGGTTCTAACGGGGTGATTATTGTTACCACTAAAAAAGGAAACAAAAACGGAGATAAATTCGCTGTAAATGTAACTTCATCTGTTACTTTTGAATCTATCGCTTTTTTACCTACTATTCAAGATCGTTATGGATCTGGATGGGATGGTGAGTATGACCCAAATGAAAATACTTCTTGGGGACCAGAATTCAACGGTGCTTTAATGCCTTCTGGTATAACAAATACATTTAATGGTGGGGACTATGAGTTTCAAAACTATAATTTTATAAAAGATCACATTAAACCTTTCTACAAAACTGGTGTAACATATCAAAATGGCGTGTCTTTAGCGTCTGGAGATGAAAAGGGTTACATGAACCTGTCTGTTAACAAACAAAACACTGAAGGAATTACTCCTGGTGATAAATATCATAAAGAGTTTTTCTCTATAGGTGCAGGAAAAACTGCTGGAAAATTAAGTGTCAGTGCAAATATTACTTACATAACCAGTGAATCGAAAAACTATGGTGGTGGAAATGTATATGCCGATTTAATGGAAGCACCTGCAAACATTGACATAACAAACCCTGTTTGGGCTGCTGGCAACAACGAACATAACTGGACATTATATTCTGAAAACCCTTACTGGTCATTAAAAAACCGTAGAAACAATACTGTTAACAATCGTTTTAGTGGTGTAATTGATTTATTATACCAAATTAACGACAACATTAGCTTCAAAACTTTAGCAAGCGTTAAATTTACTGAAATAAGTAGAACTAGATATGTAAATGCATTTACAGATTTACGTAAAGAAGGTTTTCACGATAGAACAGTTACATCTGAATACAAAACATCTAATCAAAACTACAGAGATATATATTCTGATTATATCTTAAATTTTGATTATATGCTTACTGATGATATCAGTTTTAAATCTAACTTAGGTTGGAATATCAGAGATATTGAATCAAAACGCTTAGGTGTATCTGCAGAAGATTTGTTTATTGAAGGTTTTTACAACATAGCAAGTCCTAATGGTTCTCCTAGCTTTGTAGATGATGGATTTTTAAGAGGTGATCAAAGAACCAAGCAAAATAGTTATGCAGGTTATGTAAATCTTGATTTCGGATATAAAAATTATTTATTCTTAAATGCAACAGGAAGAAATGACTGGACTTCAAAGTTAGAAAAAGGAAACAATTCTTTCTTCTACCCTAGTGTAGGTTTATCTTTCATTCCAACAAAAGCATTTCCTAGTATCAAAGGGAAAATATTAAGAAAAGCAAAACTATCAGGAAGTTGGGTAAAAGTAGGTAACGTAAACATTGATGCGCATAAATTAAGCGCAACTTATACTCAACCAGTTGGATACCCACTTAATGGGCAAAATACTTTTGTTTCTTCTGTTTCCTTAGCACAAAAAGGATTAGAACCTGAATTTATTACTTCAACAGAATTTAATGTAAACTTAGAGTTTTTAAAAGGTTCAAGAATTACTCTAGACGGATCTATCTATAATTCTTCTAACAAAAATCAGATTATCCAGTCTGCTACATCTTATACATCAGCAGCTACCAATAGTTTAGTAAATATTGGTAAAACTGAGTCTAAAGGTTTTGAAGTTGATTTAGGGTTTACACCTATAAAAACTGATAAAATAACTTGGACAAATCGTGTAGGATATAGTACCACTAAAACTAAAGTTGTTACTATTAATGAGGATAATGAATTTTTACAAGTTGATAACGAACAAGCTGGTGGTATTGGTTTATTTGCTCAAGTAGGAGAAGAATTCCCAATCATTAAAGGTACAGGCTATCAAAGAGATGACTCAGGAAACATCATGCTAGATGTTAATGGTAATCCGATGAGAACTGAGAATTTCATTAAACTAGGTAAAACTACTCCTGATTATATCTTCAACTATAGTACTTCGTTCCGTTATAAAAACTTGAACTTAAACATTGTAGCTGACTACAGGACAGGTCATCAATATTTCTCTGGCGTTGCACAATCAATGGCATACAATGGACAAACGATAGAATCAGCTGAAGGAGGTAGACATCCTTTCCTTTTCCCAAACACAGTAGTTGAAACTTTTTCTGGATCTGGTGTGTTTGAGCCAAATACTGCAACACTTACTGGTGGACCCGTTTTCGGGAACTTCCATAAGTACTACAGAGATCACTACAGAAGAAATAGTGAAAACTTTATTTATGATGCTACAGCGTTGAAATTACGTGAGGTTTCTTTATCATATTCCGTTAACAAAAAACATTTAGAGAAATTATTTATTTCTGATGTTACAGTTGGTGTAAGTGGTAGAAACTTATTAATGTGGTTACCTAAAGAAAACAGATATTCAGATCCTGAATTAGGAAGTGGATTAGGTTTTTATAGTACTAACCCTTCTACAAGATCTTATAGTTTTAATATAAACTTAAAGTTCTAATTTAGATAACTAATAAACACAATAACAATGAAAAATATACTAAAATTATCATTAGCGGCTTTAGGAATTTTCATCTTTCAATCCTGTAACGATTATTCGGATGTGAATGAAGACCCTAACAACCCGTTAGTA
>JABSPO010000149.1 GCA_013214625.1 Flavobacteriaceae bacterium | reverse complement strand
TTTAATTGAAGTAAGACGTGGAGTTAAATCAATAGTTGAAAAACCTTTATATCCAGCATATGCTTTTGCACAAATTGATCTTGATACTGCTTTATGGCATAAAATTCAATCAATGTCTAAAGTTGGACGATTTATTGGTGAGTCTAAACGACCTACACCTTTAACAGATAAAGATGTTGCAGCTATCTTAGACAAGGTAGAAAACAGAGCAGCAGCCAGACCAAAAGTATCTTTTGAAGAGGGTGAAATGTTACGAATTAAAGAAGGACCATTTGCTAACTTTAATGGAGTAGTAGAAGACTTTGATTTAGGTTCAGGAATCATTAAATTAAATGTTTCTATTTTTGGAAGAAATACACCAGTAGAAATCTCTTATACTCAAGTTGAACGAGTAGTATAAGAGAATACTTAGTCATTAGGCAAAAAAACTTAGCTTCTTCTATAGTTTTCTTGCCTAATGACTAATCATTAATATATTTAAATACATTTAAAATTAAAAGGAAACACAATGGCAAAAAAAATAGCGGGAATTTTAAAACTTCAAATACCAGCTGGAGCTGCTAACCCATCACCACCAGTAGGACCTGCATTAGGTCAAAGAGGCGTAAATATCATGGAATTCTGTAAAGCATTCAATGAAAAAACAAAATCACAAGCAGGTTTTAAAATCCCAGTTGTAATTACTATTTATGCTGATAAAAGTTTTACATTTGAGTTAAAACAACCACCTATGACTGATTTAATTAAAAAAGTTGCAGGAATCAAAAAAGGTTCTGAAAATCCAGCAAAAAATAAAATTGCTAAATTAACAAAAGAACAAGTATTAGAAATCGTTAAAATGAAAATTTCGGATTTAAATACAAATGATGTAGAACAAGCTGCTAAAATTGTAGCTGGTTCTGCTAAATCTATGGGAGTTGAAGTAGAATAATTCTACTTTAACAATAGTCTTACCAGCTGACTTAAAGCGCTGGTAGCAAAATGAATTTTACATTCATAACAAATAAAATATTGCGGAGATAAAAATGGCAAAAGTTTCAAAAAGATTTAAAGCACTAGTAGAAAAAGTAGAAAGTAAACAATACGAATTAACAGAAGCAGTAGCTATGTTAAAAGAATTGAAATCTGCTAAGTTTGACGAAAGTGTTGAAGTTTCACTTAATTTAAATGTAGATCCAAGACATGCTGATCAAATGATCAGAGGTGCAGTTGTTCTTCCAAATGGTACTGGTAAAACTGTTAGAGTTGCAGTTTTTGCTAAAGGTGCTAAAATGGACGAAGCAAAAGCAGCAGGTGCTGATATTGTTGGTAATGATGAATTAGCAGCTGATATTCAAGCGGGTAAAATTGATTTTGATGTATTAATTGCAACTCCTGATTGTATGGGTATTGTTGGAAAAGTAGGAAGAATCTTAGGACCAAAAGGTTTAATGCCTAATCCTAAAGTTGGTACTGTAACTATGGACGTAACTAAAGCTGTTTCTGACGCTAAAGGTGGTCAAGTTACATATAGAGTTGATAAAAAAGGGAATATGCAAGCAGCTGTAGGAAAAGCATCTTTTTCTGCTGAAGCAATCAAAGAAAATATTGAAGCATTTTTAATTGCAATCAATAAAGCTAAACCTTCAACTGCAAAAGGTAGATTTTATACTAGAGCAGTTGTATCTTTAACTATGAGTCCATCGATTCAATTAGAGCCATTAGCATTAATGGACCTTAAATAAGAGTTTTACTCTTATTTAAGTTTTCTTTTTAAGATTCAATAGTAAAGATAAGGTCTTTATTTTTGAGTGTTACAAAGCACTGATATAAAACTGGAGAAAAAAGGTTAAGAATGCTTCCCATTCTTTGTAAAACCTTTTGAAGTTTCATGTTTTGAAGGGAGGAATTATTAATGAACAAACAACGAAAATCCGAAATAATTGATTTTTTAACTGGTGAATTCAAAGGATCTCAAGCTGTAGTAGTTTGTGGGTACAATGGTGTTTCACATAAAGAGTTAGAAACATTAAGAGCAGCAGCTAAAGAAGCTGGTGCTACTGTTCAAGTTGCTAAAAACTCATTGGTTACAGTTGCTGTAAAAAATGCTGATTATGGTGATATTGAATTAAATGGAAATAACATTTTTGTATGGTCAGAAGATCAAGTTACTGCTTGTAAAGTAGCTGATACTTTTGCAGCAACAATGAAAGATAAGTTTGAAATTAAATCAGGTATCATCGAAGGTAAAATTGCATCTCTTGCAACTGTTAACCAATTCGCTAAACTTGCAACTAAAGATGAACTTCTTGGTATGTTATTATCTGTTTGGACTGCACCTGCTAGATGTTTAGTAACTGGTTTAGACAACTTAATGAAGAAAAAAGAAGAAGAAGCAGCATAGTTTACTAGCTGTTAAAAAAATAAAAAAAATAAAAGGACCTTAAATGGCAATTTCTAGAGAAGACGTATTAGAATATATCTCTAACTTATCAGTATTAGAATTATCTGAATTAGTTAAAGAATTTGAAGAAAAATTTGGAGTATCTGCACAACCTACTGTTGTAGCTGGTGGAGCTGCTGCTGGTGGCGAAGCTGCTGAAGAACAAACTGAATTTGACGTAGTTATCGTTGAAACTGGTGCTAAAAAAATTAATGTTATTAAAGCAATTAGAGCATTAACTGGTTTAGGATTAAAAGAAGCGAAAGCTGCTGCTGAAAACATTCCTTCAACAATTAAAGAAGGAATCTCTAAAGAAGATGCAGAAGCTGCAAAAACTTCTTTAGAAGAAGCTGGAGCTAAAGTAGAAGTTAAATAATTATTTTAACATTTACTATTATACGAGGCATTAGCCTCGTGTAAATCGAGCATCTCTTGAGGGCTAAGCTTAGAATTTAAATGAATTTTAAGCTTATCCTTTTGGGATGCTTTTGTGCTTTATACTATAAAGCAAAAAAATCAAATTTTAATAAGGCCAACAATGCTAAACTCTTTAAAATCTGGTAATAGACTTCGAGTTGATTTTGCTAAAAATCCGCAACAAATTGAGATACCTAACTTATTACAACTACAACAAAATTCTTACGACAATTTTCTTATGGTTGGTTATGAAGACAGAACCCTAGCAGGAATTGAAAAAGTATTTAAATCTATTTTTCCTATTCATGATGCACAAAGTAGACTTACTTTAGATTATTTAGGATCTGAAGTTGGAAAACCTAAGTACAATGTTAGAGAATCTATGGTTAGAGGTTTAACATATTCAATTCCTTTAAAAATCATTATCCGATTAACCCTATGGGAAATCGATGAAAATACTGGTGAAAAAATCGGTGTTAAAGAAATTAAAGAACAAAAATTATTTGTTCGTGAAATTCCTTTAATGACAGACAGAACTTCATTTATTGTAAATGGTGTTGAAAGAGTTGTTGTAAATCAACTTCACAGATCTCCAGGTGTTATTTTTAAAGAAGAAGAATCTAATACTGCTGGTAATAAATTAATCTATACGGGTCAAATTATTCCAGATCGTGGTTCATGGTTATACTTTGAATACGATTCAAAAGATATTTTGTATGTAAGAATTAATAAAAGAAGAAAAGTACCTGTTACTATTCTTTTTAGAGCGTTAGGATATTCAAAAGAAGATATTATCAAATTATTCTATCCAATTGTTAATATTAAAATCCAAGATAATAAATTTTTAACTAAATTTAATCCAGAAGATTTTACAGGTAGAATTGAATACGATATTAAAGATGAAAAAGGTAATGTTGTTATTGCTGCTGGTAAAAGATTAACTGCTAGAAAATCAAAAGCATTAGTTGAGGGTGGTTTAGACCTAGTTGAGTACCCATTAGAATTATTAATGGAAAGACATAATGCTTCTACTATTTTTGATCCTGAATCTGGAGAAGTATTATACGATGCTTTATCTCCTTTAGATGAATTAAAATTAAAAAAATTATTAGACTTAGGTTTTACTAATTTTGATATTGCAAATGATTTAGCTGCTGGTGTTGATAATTCTATTATTAATGCATTCAAAGCAGATTCTGAGAGTTTAAAATTACTTAAAATTACTGAAGGTATAGAAGATGAGAATGACTTATCTGCTATTCGAATTTATAAAGTAATGAGACCAGGTGAGCCTGTTACTAAAGAAGCTGCAAAAGACTTCTTGAAAAAATTATTCTTTGATCCAGAAAGATATGATTTAACACGAGTTGGTAGAATGAAAATGAACCATAAACTGGGTGTTAATGTTCCTGAATACGTTACTGTATTAACATACGAAGATGTTATTAAAACAGTTCAATATTTAATTAAAGTAAAAGCAGGTCATGGTCATATTGATGATAGAGATCACTTAGGAAACAGAAGAATTAGAGCTATTGGTGAATTACTTGCTAATGAATTGCATTCAGGTCTTATTAAAATGCAAAAAGCTATTAGAGACAAAATGACTACTTTATCAGGTACTCTAGAAGATATTATGCCTCATGATTTAGTTAACTCTAAAATGATTACTTCTACTATTACTGAGTTTTTTACATCTGGACAATTGTCACAATTTATGGATCAAACAAACCCATTATCAGAAGTTACTCATAAAAGAAGATTATCTGCACTTGGTGAAGGTGGACTTGTTAAAGAGAGAGCTGGATTTGAAGTAAGAGATGTTCATCCTACTCACTACGGTAGAATCTGTCCTGTTGAGACTCCTGAGGGTCAAAATATTGGGTTAATTAATACTCTGGCTACTTTTGCAAAAGTAAATCCTTTAGGTTTTATTGAAGCACCTTATAAAAAAGTAATTGATGGAATGGTAACGAATGAGATTACTTATTTTACAGCATCACAAGAAGAGGGATTATTTATTGCACCTGGTTCTACTAAAGTGGATGATAAAGGTAAAATTTTAGAAAATCTTGTAGAAATTAGACAAGATGGTGAGATTTTATTGGTTGAAAAATCAAAAGTAGATTTAATTGATATTTCTTCTCAAATGGTTATGGGTGTTGCTGCTTCATTAATTCCATTCTTAGAACATGATGATGCCAATAGAGCACTTATGGGATCAAATATGATGAGACAAGCTGTTCCATTATTAAGACCTAATGCTCCTGTAGTTGGAACGGGTTTAGAAAAAACTGTTTGTAGAGATGCTTGGGAAGCTATTAAAGCTGATCGTCCTGGTATTGTAGAAAAAGCAGATTCTAAAAATATTTATGTTCTTGGTCAAGATGAAGATGGTGCTTTTATTGATAGATATGAAGTACATAAAAATGTAAGAACAAATAATAATACTTCTTTTGGTCAACGAACATCTGTTAAAGCTGGAGATAAAGTAGAAGCTGGACAAGTTATTGCTGATGGTCCTGCAATGGACAGAGGTGAATTAGCTGTTGGTGTTAATGCTATGGTTGCATTTATGCCTTGGAATGGTTATAACTATGAAGATGCTATTGTTTTATCTCAAAAACTTATTAAAGAAGATTCATTTACTTCTATTCATATTTATGAAAAAGAATTAGAATGTAGAGAGTTAAAACATGGAAATGAAGAAATCACTAGAGATTTACCTGGTGTTAAAGAAGAAAGTATTACTCACTTAGATGGTTCTGGAATCATTAAAGTAGGTACATATATTAGACCTGGAATGATTATGGTTGGAAAAGTTTCTCCTAAAGGTGAAATCAAACCAACTCCTGAAGAAAGACTATTAAGAGCAATCTTTGGTGAAAAAGCAGGACATGTAATTAATAAATCTTTATATGCTTCTACTTCTATGGAAGGAACTGTTGTTGATGTTAAAGTATTCACTAAAAAAGGATACGAAAAAGATGAAAGAGCCGTTGCTGAAATTGAAGCTGAAAAAGCGGAACTTGATTTAAGACATCATGATAAACTTCTTATGTTAGATAGAGAAGAAATTCTTAAAATCAATGGTTTATTAGCAGAAAGCTTATTATCTAAAGATTTAGAATTAGATGAAAAAGAATATAAAAAAGGTTCAAAAATTTCTCTTGAAGCTTTAGGTAATGTAAACCGTTTTGCTATGAAAAAAGTAGTAGCATCATTTGATGGCGCTGTTGAAAAACGTTACAATACAATTAAAGAACATTTTATTAAACAAAAAACTGAACTAAGAGAAGAACATGAAGAAAAATTAATTGTTATCGAACACGATGATATTTTAGCTTCTGGTGTTATTAAATTAGTAAAAGTTTATGTTGCAACTAAAAGAAAAATTAAAGTAGGGGATAAAATGGCAGGACGACATGGAAACAAAGGTATTGTTTCTAATATTGTTCCTGAAGTTGATATGCCTTACTTAAAAGATGGTACTGGTGTTGATATTATTCTTAACCCATTAGGTGTTCCGTCTCGTATGAATATCGGACAAATTCTAGAAGTTCACTTAGGTTTAGTTGGTAAAAGACTTGGAGCTCAAATTCAAGAAATATTTGATGCTAAAAAAGAAGAATTTATAGTTGATTTAAGAGCTAAAATGACTTCAATTGCTTCTATCGCTAAACTTATGAATGGTAAAAAATTCATGGATGCTTTAAGCGATGATGAATTAATCGATTATGGTAGAGATTGGTGTAAAGGTGTTCGTTTTGCATCTCAAGTATTTGATGGAGTTCAACAAGCAGAATTTGATAAATTATTTGAATTAGCTAAAATTGATGCGGATGGTAAAACAGAATTATTTGATGGTAAAACGGGTGATCAAATGAAAGAGCGAGTTAATGTGGGTTATATGTATATGCTTAAACTGCATCACTTGGTGGATGAAAAAGTACATGCACGATCAACTGGACCTTACTCTCTAGTAACACAACAACCAGTAGGTGGAAAAGCCTTATTTGGTGGTCAGAGATTTGGAGAGATGGAAGTTTGGGCTCTTGAAGCATATGGAGCAACAGCTGTTCTTAAAGAAATGTTAACGACTAAATCAGATGATGTTGAAGGTCGTACACGAGCATATAGAGCTATTGCAAATGGTGAAAATGTTCCACCTTCAGGTGTTCCTGAAACATTCTTCGTATTGACTAAAGAGCTTAAAGCTCTTGGATTAGATGTTGAAATATTTAAAGAGGTAGAAAACAATGAGTAAAAAAGATATTATTTTAGAACCTATTGAAATCAAAGAGTTAGATAGACCAACTGATTTCTCTGCTTTTCAACTTAAACTAGCAAGTCCAGAGAAAATTCTTTCTTGGTCTTCTGGAGAAGTTAAAAAACCCGAAACAATTAACTACAGAACATTAAAACCAGAACGTGATGGTTTATTCTGTGCTAAAATTTTTGGACCTGTTAAAGATTATGAATGTCTTTGTGGTAAATACAAAAAGATGCGATACAAGGGTGTTGTATGTGAAAAATGTGGGGTTGAAGTAACTTCTTCTAAAGTAAGACGTCACCGAATGGGTCATATTGATTTAGCAGCTCCTGTTGCACATATCTGGATGGTAAGTTCTTTACCAACTAGAATTGGTACACTATTAGGTGTTAAATTAAAAGATTTAGAGAGAGTATTATACTACGAAGCTTATATTGTAAGTTCTGCTGGTGAATCTTTTTACGATAATAATGCTACTAAAAAAATAGCTAAATACGATATTTTAAATGAAGAACAATACCGAACGGTATATGATTTATTTGAACATACTGGTTTTGAAGCTAAAATGGGTGGAGAAATTATTCGTGATTTACTTGCTAACCTTGATTTATCTGAACTTTTAATTACATTAAAAGAAGAAATGAAAGCTACTAAATCAGAAGCTAAAAGAAAAACAATCATTAAACGATTAAAAGTGGTTGAGAACTTCCTTAAATCTGGAAACAGACCTGAATGGATGGTATTTACTCAACTGCCAGTTCTTCCGCCTGATTTAAGACCTTTAGTTGCACTTGATGGTGGTAAATTTGCTGTTTCTGATGTAAATGATTTATACAGAAGAGTAATAAACAGAAATAACAGACTTAAACGATTAACAGAACTTGATGCCCCTGAAATCATTATTAGAAATGAAAGAAGAATGTTACAAGAAGCTGTTGATGCATTATTTGATAATGGTAAAACGGCTAATGCTGTTAAGGGTGCTAATAAAAGACCTTTAAAATCTTTATCTGAAATTATTAAAGGTAAACAAGGGCGATTTAGACAGAATTTACTTGGTAAACGAGTGGATTTCTCTGGACGTTCTGTAATTGTTGTTGGTCCTTCTTTAAACATGGATCAATGTGGATTACCAAAAGTTATGGCAATTGAACTTTTCAAACCGCATTTAATGGCAAAACTTGAAGAAAAAGGCTATGCAACTACATTAAAAGCTGCGAAAAGATTAATAGAAGCAGAAACGAATGAAGTTTGGGAATGTTTAGCAGAAATCGTACATGAGTATCCTGTATTATTAAACAGAGCTCCAACGCTTCACAAACTTTCAATTCAAGCCTTTCATCCTGTATTAATTGATGGAAAAGCTATTCAGTTACACCCTTTAGTGTGTGCTGCATTTAATGCCGATTTTGATGGAGATCAAATGGCAGTTCATATTCCTTTATCACAAGAAGCAATAGCAGAAGCTAAAATTCTTATGATGAGTTCTATGAATATATTATTACCAGCATCTGGTCGTGCTATTGCCGTACCATCACAAGATATGATTTTAGGTATTTATTACCTAAGTTTAGAAAAAGATGGTGTTAAAGGTGAGCATAAATTATTTACTGGTGTAAATGAAGTTATTATTGCTATTGAAGCAGAACAATTAGACTTACACGCAAAAATTAGAACACAAATTAATGGAAGACTGGTTCATACTACAGCTGGTAGATTAATTGTTCATGAAATCTTGCCTGATTTTGTTCCTCTTGAATTGTGGAATAAAATTTTAAAGAAAAAAGATATTGGCGCTTTAGTTGATTATATTTATAAACATGGTGGTTACAGAGTAACTCCTAGATTCCTTGATAATTTAAAAAATCTTGGTTTTAAATATGCTACTTCTGCTGGTGTTTCTGTATCAATTGATGATATTAGAGTTCCTTCAACAAAACCTGCACGTATTGCTAAGTCTAAAAAAGATGTTATTGAAGTTCAAAAACAATTTGAACAAGGTTTATTAACAGAACAAGAACGATACAATAAAATTATTGATGTTTGGACTGAAGTTAATAATACTTTGGGAACTGAAATGATGGCTTTGGTTGAAAATGATAAGGGTGGTTTTAACTCTATTTATATGATGGCTGATTCAGGGGCTAGAGGGTCTGCGGCTCAAATTAGACAACTTGCTGGTATGAGGGGTCTTATGGCTAAACCAGATGGTACTATTATTGAAACGCCAATTATTTCTAACTTTAGAGAAGGATTAAATGTACTTGAGTACTTTATTTCTACGCATGGGGCTAGAAAAGGACTTGCGGATACTGCTTTAAAAACAGCAAATGCAGGATATTTAACAAGAAAACTAATTGATGTATCTCAAAATGTAAGAATTACAGTTGAAGATTGTGGAACTCACGAAGGTATCTCTATTACTGATATTACATCTGGAAATGATTTAATTGAAGCTTTAGAAGAGCGAATCACGGGACGAGTTATTGCAGAAGATATTATGGATCCAATTTCAAATGAAATTTTATTCACAGAAGGTACATTAATTACTGAAGAAGATGCTGCTGTTGTTGCTGCTGCTGAAGTTAAGTCTGTTGTTATTAGAACAGCACTTACGTGTAAAGTACCTCATGGTTTATGTTCTAAATGTTATGGTCTTAATCTTGGTGAGCAAAGAAAAGCAACTCCAGGTGAAGCTGTTGGTGTTGTTGCCGCTCAATCAATTGGTGAGCCAGGAACACAACTTACTTTAAGAACATTCCACGTTGGTGGGACAGCATCTGCTACTCAAACTGAGAAAGAATTACGAGCTACTAAAGAAGGGTTTATTAGATATTACAATATCAAAACTCTTAAAAACAAAGAGGGTAAAAACCTTGTTGCGAATAGAAGAAATGCAGGTATTTTACTTGTTGAACCTAAAGTTGTAGCACCTTTTTCTGGAGAATTAACAGTTGAAATTATTCATGAAGAAATTGTATTAACAGTTACTTCTAAAAAAGAAACTAAAAAATTCTACTTAAGAAAAAAAGATGTTGCAAAAGCAAATGAACTTGCTGGTGTTGCTGGTAAAATTGAAGGTAAATTATACTTACCTTATAAAACAGGTGATAAAGTTGAAGCACATGAATCTTTAGTTGAAATGATTAAAGATGGTTGGAATGTACCTAATCGTATTCCTTATGCATCTGAATTACGTGTTGAAGATGGGGCTCCTATTACTTCTACTATTATTTCAGGAGCTGCTGGTGTTGTTAAATACTATAAATTATCTGGAGATAATTTAGAGCGAAACGAAAGCATTAAAGCAGGAGATGTAGTTGAAGTTAAAGGACTATTTGCTGTTGTTGTTGATTCTGAAGGTAGAGAAGCTTTAAGACATTATATTGCTAGAAATTCAATTATTGAATTTTCTGATGATGAAGAAGTTAAAAAAGATTCTGTTATTTCTAAACCTAAAAGCGAAGAACAAGTAGTAATTGCTGAATGGGATCCATATGCAAATCCTAGTATTTCTGAGTTTGCTGGAACGGTAACTTTTGAAGATATTATTCCTGGTGTTACTGCATCTGAACAATTTGATGAATTAACGGGTACTTCTAAACTTGTAATTAATGAGTATTTACCTACAGGGTATAAACCTACTATTGTTGTAGCATTAGAAAATGATGAGTTAATCAGATATAACCTTGATCCTAAGTCATCATTATTTGTGGCAGAAGGTCAAAAAATTGAAGTTGCAGAAGTTCTTGCAAGAACTCCTAAAGCTACTCAAAAATCAAAAGATATTACTGGGGGACTTCCAAGAGTATCTGAATTATTTGAAGCTAGAAGGCCTAAAAATATTGCAGTTCTTGCATCATTTGATGGGATTGTTTCTTTTGGTAAATCTTTACGAAATAAAACAAGAATTATTGTAACTGGTGACAGTGGAGATAAGTCTGAATATTTAGTAGAAAAAGCAAAACAAATTCTTGTTCATGACGGTGAGTTTGTACATGCTGGTGAGCCATTAACTGATGGTCAAATTGGTTCTCACGATATTCTTAGAATCTTGGGTGATAAAGCTTTACATTATTTCATTGTTTCTGAAGTTCAACAAGTATATAGATCACAAGGGGTAAGTATTGCTGATAAACATATTGAGGTTATTTTATCTCAAATGTTAAGACAGGTTACTATTCTTGATGGTGGAGATACTAACTTTATTGTTGGAGACATGATTTCTAAGAAAAGATTTAGAAAAGAAAATGCTAGAATTATTAGATTAGGCGGAGAGCCTGCTATTGCTGATCCATTATTATTAGGGATTACAAGAGCAGCTGTTACTTCTGATTCAATTATTTCATCTGCATCTTTCCAAGAAACAACTAAGGTTCTTACAGAAGCTGCAATATCTGCTAAAATGGATATGTTAGAAGATCTTAAAGAAAATGTTGTTATTGGTAGAACTATTCCTGTTGGAACTGGTTTATACAAAGATCAAAAATTAAATTT
>JABSPO010000148.1 GCA_013214625.1 Flavobacteriaceae bacterium | reverse complement strand
CGCTAATAAAAATCAATTCGGGGTGTAGCGTAGCCCGGTCATCGCGCCTCGTTTGGGACGAGGAGGTCGCAGGTTCGAATCCTGCCACCCCGACAATATTAATGCTAAGGGCTCTTAGCTCAGCTGGATAGAGCACCTCCCTTCTAAGGAGGCGGTCGCAGGTTCGAATCCTGCAGGGCTCACCATATTTATCAAACCCCTTTATTTATCAGGGGTTTGATTGTTTTTGGATATTTCTTAATATAAGTTGTATTTTCTGAACTTCCCATATTTACTAGGAATTTGGGTTCGAAATCCTGTCGAGGTAATTTAGAACTTCTAAATTTTAGAATAGTCTTTTAACTTGGTGTCCATTTTTTATTTCAAGTCCAACCTTTGCTTTACGTATTGGTTTCTTTTTTAACATCCTTATTCTTATTCTTATTCTTATTCTTATTCTGAAAAACCATTGTTGCTGAAGCCGATAAAAAGGCCAATAGTGACCCTAAAATGATATTAAAAGATTGTCCAGCTAACTCTTGTAGATCTCCAGCATTATCATTCGATTTTTTCATTATTTGAAATATAATCCCTTCAAGATCTTTATTTGTAGAATCGTTCCACACGGGGTTTTTATATTTATGTAGTTCAGTTAAGTAGGAGCCAATTGTGCTTGCTGGTTTGTTGAAATCTTGATCCCAAAAGGCGATAAAAGCGATAAAAGCTAATAAAAACGCATACATCAATAGTACTATGTACCAAATTTTATTATTCATTTTTTTTTGTTTTCATAAATAAAAGAAGCTTTAAAAATTTAATCTTCTGAACATTAATATCCCAGTAATAAGCCTCCGTTTTTCTTTACTTTATTTTAAAATAGATTTAACTTTAGTCAATATGTTAGTATTTTTTACGCCTAGTTTCTCTTTTCAACCTTAACATCTAATCTTGCATCAGGTATAGAAGTTTCGTTTCCAGATTCATTGTAATCTGAATCATCATGTTCTAGTTGATAATTCAGACTATCCAGTGGATTGTTTTGTTCTTACGCTTTATCAGGCATTTATATTCTTTTATAGCTGCCATGTCACTTTTTTTATGACTGTAGCTATATACAGAACTTTTCTGCCACCTCTAAAAAACTTGAAATCGCATTATTTGTGGCTGTACCATTCTTTATATCGGTAATCATCGTTTCTAATTCAGATTTTGAAATGGTTTCTGCTACTGCAATTGAAGGATCATCATATAGTGCATCTAGTTTTTTGCTAAGTACGTTGTGATCTTCTTGAAGATTGAGCTTTTCAATAATATTCTGTGCGGCTTTCTTTTTTTGATATTCACTTAAATTTACTACCATTTTATTTGAGTTTTAAATTTTTTATTGAATCTCCCATAGTTGAAGGATTTGGAATTACATCAAATGAGATTGGAAAAGGAGATATTTTTTGTAAACTTGACGTAATCGACTTTGCTAAATGATCTTTAGATTTTTTTAACCTCAATAGCGATTGTAAATACTCATTAACAACCAAGCTAATTTGCTCTATATTTTCAAAATTAGCATTGGCTTTCGCAATTTGGACTCTTCTTTTTTTAATGTCGTCTTTTATCTTTTGCTTTTGCTTTTCAAAAAATACATCTATACTTTCTAATATTCCTAGATTAATATGATCTACATTTTTGATTCCTGTTGGTTTTAGTTCTACAAGTTTATCTTTTCCATTGTGTGTTACCATATCAAGAGTTTTACTATGCTTCAAAATGTATTGCTCTCTATAGATAGTTAGAATGGCTAAACGATATTTTTCAATTGCATCCAATTGATTGTTTAAATTTTCAAAGTATATATTTTTTATACTTTCAATTTCTTTTTTTTGAACCTCCATAGCATCAACAACTTGTCTTGGGACTGCTGCACAGCTCGACAAAATTAATACTACGATACCCACGGTTATAATTTTATATGTATTCATTTATATTTTTGTCTATTGTTAATTTTTGTTTTATAAAGATTTCATCAGAAACACCTAGTCATCAAAAATCTCTCGAATAATAACCGGACCACAAATTCCTTGAGTCGTGAAACTTAAATCTTTAATTATTTGTAAAAAAATATTGAGTTACCTCGTTTTCGAGGCGTTTAGAGTAATCATTATCAAGAAATTCCTTTTGTGATTTTCTCAGTTGAATTGCTCTGGTATCACCTGCCTTATTGTTCGGGAGTTTTGCTTCGCCATACAGTATCGTACTACTTTACAGCACTTATCACTTTAAGCGACAAGTTACTTATGGATTCTTTCAAATCTATTTCTATCCCACTCCGAAACCATTAATTGTTGATTGGAGTTTTTTAGCGTGACTTACTTCTATAACCTTGTTTGTCTATTTTCATATTCAGATAGATGGGACTAATTCAGGGTTAGAACTGCATTTTTTTCTTGTTTTAGGTATTGGGATTGGTGCTATTCATGGAGCAAAAATTCTCGTAATATAAATTCTCTTTTTCCATTTCTTGACCAATCCATGAAACAAGTTTACCTAACACTTCAGCTTCTTTTTCTAAGGATTCATCATCGTTAATGGGGATCTTACCATCAAAAAACATGGTTGGTTCAACCCGACCTTGTTTCTGTTGAATGACATGCCAAGCTTCATGTGCTAAATGTTTTTCCTGACCTGGTCCGATATAGATGTTACTCCCTTGGGCATAGGCATATGCTTTCAATAACGCTGGCTTTTTAGAATTATAATACACTCTAGTATCCGATATGTCGATTCCTGAAATTGATTCGAGTCCTAATTTTAGATAGGTTGGTAGACTAGTGAATTCCTCATTTTCTGAAGTACATTCAATTTTACCAACAATTTTTTCTTCAGGAATAGGAACTATTGAAGTCAATCTTATGGATTCCATATTGCTTGTTGCTCCCTGATTTTCATTCATGGGAGGTATTACACGATCTTTATTTTCTTCCGATTTATACATATTTAAAACTTTTTAATTTAATCTTTTGGAGCGTCTGTACCTTTTGGTGCCTCAGTTACAGTATCACTTGTATCAGAAATGTTTTCTATTGCTTCTGTATCTGTTTTAACATTGGTCGTGGTACTTGAAACATCCGTATCTTTAGCTGTATCAGTTACAGTATCACTTGTCTCAGGACTATTTTCTGGTAGTTCTGCCTTTGTTTCAGGATTACTCTCAGTATTTCCTTCTGAAGTGTTTGTATCTTGAGTTGTAATGGTTTCAGTATTACTTGTCTCAGGGCTATTTTTTGGTGTATCTGTCCCTGTTTCAGGATTGCTTTCAGTATTCCCTTCTGAAGTGTCAGTAACTTCCTTTGTATCAGAGCTGTTTTCAGATTCTTCAGTAGTCTTTTCTACAACCTTAGCTACACTTTCTGGTTCTTTTTCTAAGTTTTTTAAAGAAAATATTCCAATAAAATGATGTGCTGCACTTTCATTTTGGCCATATATCAGACTGAAATTAAAAGGGTTGTAATTATCATCAGAACTATCTTGCGGATTGCCTTTCACTTTTATGGTACCATTTACAAAGTGCCCCATATTGTCTTTAAAATCTAGCTCGCATTTTTTATTGTTAAATTGAAAAGTAGTTGATTTATCTGCTTTTGAGTTTGCTACGGTGCAGCTAATAGAGTTCGTTTCTATTGTAAATTCTAAAGAAAAGAGGTAATTATTCTCATCGTTATTACCCGATTTTTTTAAATAAAGTATTTTTCGTTCTAATATCATTATAGTTATTGTTTGTTAGAAATAAGGAAGCTCAACATCTTCCTTATTTTATTTAACATTGTTAGCCCTTAATAGTTACTATATAAAGTTGAGTATAGTAAAAACAGGCACTATTTTGGCCTTAAAAAAAAAGGATTATGCGTATACAATGTTCTCTAAAGAAAATTGGAATTTACTAGCTGAAACACCAGTTCCCCCGCCAGTCATTACAATGTCTGCAGATTTAACACCCAATAAGCCTAACTCTGAATTGATGTCAGACATTACTGCAGAGTTCATTACCGTTCCTTCTTCCACTTGAGAAACGACACCTACCCATAAAGTTGGTTTGAATTGAAATACTGCTTTTTGACTAGGAGAAACCCCTGTTTTTAAAGCTAATAATTTCCCTGATTTATAAATTTTTGCATCAATGGAACCTTTTCCTAAGTCATTTCTTAGTTGTATTTCAGATCTACTTGTTCCAGGAGAGTTGTAAGCTAATTGGTTTCCTGACTGATCCTTATATACATGAAACAATTGCCCGTTATTTGCTACTGAAGGTTGGCTAATTTCGTTTCCCCAACTATCACTAGCAGAAACTTTCATTTCCATTGGGTATTCAAATGTGTGGTGCCATCCTGTTGCACAGTTTTTGATTACTTTCCATGCTACTGATAATTCATCAAAGTTGGTTCCTACATTTTTTTGAAAGAAAACAATTTCAGAGTTATTTTTATCGTTTGATTCATTGATAAAATTTAATGTGATATTTGCCATAATTATTTATTTTTATTAAATACATTCTTACTCTATTAGAGGCTTTTCAGATTCCGCCTATATTGATTATTTTTATACTATAGTGTGAATACAAAAGAGTATGTATCTACATTTTATACGTAGACAATATTGTCTAAATGGAACTGAAATTTAGAAGCAGCAGTACCGATACCACCGCCTGTCATAACAATATCAGCTGATTTTACACCTATTAAACCTAGCTCTGTGTTGATGTCAGACATTACTGCAGAATTCATTACTTTTCCTTCTTCTATTTGAGAAACAACACCTACCCATAAAGTTGGTTTTATTTGAAAAACGGCTTTCTGACTAGGAGAAACTCCTGTTTTTATAGCTAATAATTTTCCGTCTTTATAGATTTTAGCGTCAATGGATCCTTTTACTAAATCATTGCGAAGTTGTACTTCTGTTCTGCTAGTTCCTAAGGTTTGGTAAGCAAGTTCATCTCCAGAAGGCCCTTTCTCAACATTAAATAACTGTCCATTTTCAGCAACTATTGGTTTTATAATTTCATTTCCCCAAGAGTCACTTGCACTTAAGTGCATTTGCATAGGTAATCTAAATTCGTGATGCCAACCTGTGGCACAATTTTTAATTACCTTCCAGGCTACTGATAATTCATTAAAGTTAGTTCCTACGTTTTTTTGAAAAAACACTACCTCGGAGTTGTTCTGGTCATTAGACTCATTTACAAAGTTTAATACTACGTCTGACGTCATATTCATTTTTTTTTATTTTTTATTTGTTCCTACTCTATTATATAGGCTTTTCAGATTTCGCCTTATACCTTTTTATATTGAAATTAGTGATCTGCTATTTTCATATTAAATTGGTAATTCATTATCCCTTCATTTTTTTTATTAAATACAGTACGATACTATTCAGAAAACTGCGGTTATGCATATTCGTTACGAAATGAAGGGGGTAAAATATTATTGTATGCAGATTGTTATACATAATTATTTCTTATTTTATTCTCATAAACTTGGATTTACATAAGTGTTTTGCATTTATAACAATTAGGCTAAAGCCCGTTTTAATGGGCTTTAGGTTTTGTTATGGGCTTCATACTGGACGAGTTCTTTAAGTTCAATTTCATTTCCAAGAATTTTTCTCCTAGAAATTTTCCATGATACTTGCCTTCGTTTACCAATATTTTTTCAACATAAAACCCATTTTTTTCTAGAACTCTTTTTGATCCGATATTCCTTTCTAACACTCCCGTGGTTAACTGGGTTAGTTCTAGCTCTATTCTTGCATATTTCAGCAATTGTTTTACCGCTTTCGTAGCGATTCCTAACCCCCAAAATTCAACCGCAACCCAGTAATAAATTTTGGATGTTCGGTCAGTTCTATTTACATCATATAACGCACATACTCCAACAAACTTATTATTAATTATTATGGAAAATGGGTAACGGCACCCTGCAGCCCATCCTTTTATTTCTTGTTCCACATATGAAGTAGCATCATCCTTAGTGAATGGACATATAACTGGATATGTCTTAGACATTATTTCATCATTCAGATACTCTTGAATGTAATCAATATCCAACTTGTTTAAACTATTAAGCATATACGTTAAAGATTTTATCCAGGTTGATAATCCATTTGTAAACCAATCATTATAATTGATCAATCCGCAGGGACTCACCGTTTTCACTGTCCCACTTGAGGGTGCCGCCGTCCCAGAGAGTTACTACTACCCAAGCAGTCGTATTCTTTTAATAGGTTACTTTTGGAGGGGTCATTATATCCCCCGTTGTGTTGAAAGCTGCAACATTATACGTTTCATATTTCGTCTTTTGTAGTGGTGTCCATTTCGGCACTTGCCTTATGCTTAAATGGGCTTCTCCTACGATTACCACAACGGTGCTTCCTAAACCTTTCTTTAGATAGTCCTTTATAGTCTCTCTCATAGCTTTGTGTCGGTCCTCACCATCTGAAGCATCTGTGTCGTCGTGTAGCAAGTCGAACAGGTATGCGTTTTTCGTATCCACCACTTCCTTTAGTATTTTCACATCTGCTCCCTTACTTTTGCCATGGCACAACTCCGCTAGAACCATGTCCTTATTATTGCTGTCTACTTGTTCATTTCCTGCTTGTGGATATGGATTCATTTCAAGCAAAAAACAGTCTACGTTGTTTATAGTAATACCTGCCTGTTGTAATGAGTCATTAATGTATGAATCATTGTCATGATCATCCGCAATAAATATTAATCTATTTTGTTGTTGCATAATTGTCTCTTTTTATATTCTAATTTTGTTTCTGCTGTTATAGGCTTTTCTTTGCTTGCCTATAACAATTGGGCTAAAGCCCGTTTTAATGGACTTTAGATTTTGTTATGGGCTCGAATTAGTCGGTTAATTCTCCGATATTCCAAGTAACTGCAGCCATAGTTTTGCCTAAAGCCTCAGCTACGGCCGCCCAATTGTCATCTTCAGCAAGATTGTGTTGGTGAACTAGCTCATCAATCTTTTTATAGTTTTCTAATAGGGTCTTTTCCCACTTTACTTTAATTTCATCTTGTGCATCAGGTTCCCCGACATATGTATTTTGTGTCCTCCTAGTGGTACGAATAAGGTGGCAAATAACGCTCCTTTGTTGGTTATTATGAGTCTTGATAAATTCTAGTATAGTGTCGTCAGATGCATTCAGGTCATTAACACTAGGTGTCAACAACATTAGTTCTTGATGTTTATTTTTTGGATTGTACATAATCAAAATCTCTTTATTTAGTTGTATATATTGTTATAGGCTTTCTTCATTGCCTATAACATCTTGTATTAGACCACTAGACCCTCCAGTGGACTTTATTTTCACTGTATCTTTAACATACGGTGGCTCTTTATCACCTTATTTGGGTGTTAAAGGTTCACTCTAACGTTTCTTAGTAGGATTGTTACTCCAAGAAGAGCATCCCCTTTTATCCGTTAATTACTTTTAATGTCAAACTATCTTCGGCTTTCCATACGTCTATTTCTACACCTTGAAAGCAAACACTTGTAAGCATAGTTTTAATTATACCATATGAAACTGTCCAAAGGGCATTTAAAACCCAATTGCTCGTATGGAAGCCATGAAAACTGTTCGGCTATTGATACTAATTCTTTAAACATAATTCTATAAATTATTGCATATAAATCCCTACTCTATTACAGGCTTTTCGGATTCCGCCTTTTGTACATTTTTTAAAACTTTCCCCTTTTAGAATTACATATATGAAACACTCAAATTTCGGCAAATAGCCTCCTGTTAAGCTCAGGTAACTTGTGTTTATATGATTCATCTTAAAGGGAAAAGAAACTGTAAATATGTGCAGGGTTATACTTTTTTATTAAGGCACACTAATTTGGTTTTAAACAGTAACTCAGCTATGTTATCTGTTCATTACTTTTAATGTCAAACATTTTTTAGCTTTGTATACGTCTATATTCAGCCTTGAAAAGCAAACATTTGTGTGCATTGTTTTTAAATATTTAGTTACGCTCATTAATGAGCTTAACTCCTAAGGATTTTACTCAAGCGAGAAAGAATAGTTTTAGTTCATATCTTATGGGTTCATAAAGCATTCAATTAATAAAAAGGGTTAAAATCTGTTTCTTCTAATAAAGTGTAGGTAAAGCTCTTTTGCTGAGATTTTTTGCAGATATCTAATAAAAAATTGAAATCTGCTACTCTTTTAAATACCTGACATCCGGCTGACCATTTTCCAACTATACTAGATTCTGTTTTAGCATTACTCCTATGGATATTAATTCCAAAAATGCCTTCATATATTTCACCTCCCTTATCTATAGAAGCATCTCTATTATTATCACGCCATATCTTTACTGGTTTCATTTGTTTTAATGCGTTATATTTACCTTGATGTAATCCTAAACCATATGCGCCTATATATTGCCCAGGAACTAATATCGCTGTACCATTAGCATTTAAGGGGCTTTTTAAATAATCAATACCAGGATCTGTGGTAATTGGAGCTTCCATTAAAATTTCTAAGTTTTCATCTTTATATATTAAATAGAGCCAGTCGTCAAATGAATTTGCTATATCATTTGTACTTCTAATACCTACAATATTTATTATATCGGAAAATTGATATTCTTTTTTATCAAAAACTGCTTTAAGTTGATTACTTGTAAATTTCATGTTTTATACTTTTTAGTGCTTGTAATTCGTTTTAACACTGCTAAAGTAGTTTAGAGGTATTCCTCATTATTATGCAAATGACATGAGTGGTTAAATGAATGACATGAGTGGTGGTTTATTGGTTATAAATAATTTCACCACTGAACTTGAGCCTAGACTCTTGTTTATTAAAGTCCTTATTCTTTAGTATACTAAGTAGTGTTCTTATCTATAATTACTAAAGGAAATACTGATATGAACCTATTTTTAAAGTACTAGTTTATATTATTTCAGATAAAAAGTATTGATACATATGATTGAATAGGGGAGTATACATCTCTTATTATAAAATTAATATCTCCAAATTGTTTTTAACTCCGTGTAATTACCTGTAATAATAAAGTGGTATTAAAGCCTGTAAATATTTATAAGCATTGTGAGATTTTTGCCGAAACATAGTCTAATGAATACTATTACAGTGGCTGTTTGGTATGTAATAACAATGAAATTCAGAATTTATAAATCCTTAATTAATAAGTAATCAGCGGTATTCTCCTTTTATTGAGTTCAGGTGATATGTGATGAAATATTTTTCTAAAAGAAATCTTACAACATTTGCAACATTTCTTTTAGAAAAAGTAAAATAAGTTTAAATAATAAGGGAGAATAGAATGTACAGTTACCTCTTAAAAATGCAGTTGTCAAATTTTTGATTTGGAGGAAATACTAAATAGTATTATTCTCTTTATGCAGTTCTATGAATATAAGGTTTTTTTAATGACCTTTTTTATTCACGGATTAATTACTATAAGTAGTTTTTGTTTAAACATAAAGCTTACACAAGAAAACAAAGGATTAATAAAAGAAAATGAAACAAAAAATCAATTATTATCTATTGTGTCACATGATTTACGGTCACCAGTATATACTTTAAAAATCGTTTATGAACAGATGAATGACTTATTAGTAAAAAACAATTTTATTGAATTACGTAATCTGATTACAAATAGTCAGGCTATTGCTGATAATACGTATAGGCTTTTAGATAATTTATTACATTGGGTATTGGCACAAGCCAACCAATTTTTTTATAACAAAGAAAGTTTACACCTAAAATCTATTATAGATCAAGTATTATTTAATTTTAATTATGTCATTGCATCTAAAAACATAAAACTAAGTATTGATATTCCGAAAGATATTTATATTAATGCAGACTTAAACACTATAAATATAGCACTCCGTAATTTAATTGATAATGCAGTAAAATATTCCTCTGATTATGGTGTTATAGACATAAAGGGGTGTATTGAAGTGCATAGAAATGTATGTATATTAACGGTGGAAGATCATGGAGAAGGAATTGAAAAAGAGGTGCTCGAATCGCTTTTTAAAACAAATAATGTTATAAAAGGAAATCATAATAAAAAAGTAAGCACAGGTTTAGGATTACAACTTTGTAAAAAAATATTAGAAGAAAATGATGCAGAGATTAATATTAAAAGCGTTAAAAATAAAGGAACAAAAATAATTATTTCATTACCATTAAATACACTACACCATGTCTAAAATTCAAATTCTAATTATCGAAGATGAGCTTTTCGAAGCTCAAAAAATTAAATTAACCTTAGAGAAGAATAATTTTGAAGTAGTAGGTATAGCTACTAATTTAGAGGAAGCTTTGGGGCTTTATTATTCTAAAGATGTAGACATAGTGATTATTGATGTTTTTTTAAATAATGAACCAGAAGGAATTACATTTGCCGAAACAATCATTAAAAATAAAAAAACATTAAAGCCTTTTCTTTTTCTGACCAGTGCTACATCTCGATCTATTTTTGAAACTGCTAAATTAACAAATCCCTATAGTTATTTATTAAAACCTTTTAATGAGTTGGAGCTAAAATATGCTTTAGAGTTAGCCTTAGAAAAATTTACAGGAGATACGAATGTTTTTTCAAAGGATGAATTTCCTTCTGTATATTTTAACAAAAGTTTTTTTATCAAAAAAAATAACACTCTCATTAAAGTCCTTGTGGATAACATACAATACGTTGCGGTTGAAGGTAGATATAGTAATATAATTACATTAAATGGGAGTTTTATAGTACAACTATCACTAAATCAATTGTTAAAAGAAATTCCTTCACCTGATTTTATAAGGGTTCATAGAAATTATATAATAAATCTTAATAAAATTGAAAAAGTATTTTTATTAGATAATCTTATTCTTTTAGAGGATGACATTAAGGTTACCATTAGTAGGCAGTATAAACAAGAGTTTGTAAATAGATACCAAATATTAATCTAATTGTGTTTTGGATTTACAATAAAAAAGTAGCACTCAGTTAAGGTAGGTTTAACCATTAATCTTTTCAATTAGCTCAATAAGTTTCTTTAAATCTTCATCAAAAAGGGACGAAATCCTGTCGAGGTAATCTTACCGACTCAAAATTAAGAATAGTCTTTTATATTTTTGTCTACTTATTCATTGTAAGTTTATTATAATTTAAATACTATTCCCCTCTTTATTATTCCTTACTGATGATAAAAAATAAGACGGCGTAATTCCTGTAAATTTTTTAAAAGCGATATTAAATGTAGACTTTGATTTAAAGCCTACTTTGGATGCAATAAATTCAATTGTAAAACTCCAATTTTCTTTTTCGGTTAATAGTTTTCTAGCTTCATTAACTCTATATTCGTTTACGAAATTATTATAATTTTTATTAGAGTAATCATTAATGATTTTAGATGTATATGATTTATTTGTATCCAAAATATCAGATAGTTTAATTAAAGATAAATCTTGGTCTAAAAATATTTTTTCTTCTTCAAAAATATAAATAATTTTATTTACGCATCATATCACTAAAAATTATATAAATGACAAGCTTTTTGCAAATTTAAACCTTGATTGAGAAACCTTGCATAATACACCGTAATACCCCGATTATACGCC
>JABSPO010000147.1 GCA_013214625.1 Flavobacteriaceae bacterium | reverse complement strand
ACCTTTTTATGGGATTATCAGTATATAGGAAGCTATGCATCTAACGGTACTCCAAATTATCTAGAAAGCCTAGGCGATAATGTTAGTATAAATTAATAGAAAATATTAGTTTATCATTACCTGAGACCTTTTAAGTTCCAACTTACAACCCACATTCCTCTTGAATGTAATAATTTAAACCTGGGGATATATTTCGTGACTATTAAATGTGACTACATTAATTATAAACCTCTAAAATTAATGATTAAATAAAAAGTCTATTCATCTACATAAAAAGTCCATTCATCTACAGTTAGATTACATTAAACGACATTATACATTAAAATTAAACTTTATACCTTAACTTTTTAATAAATAATAAACAATATGAGGTTAACTATTTTACTTGTAGAAGATGATGAAATAGAGATGTTAAAATTTAAAAAAGCACTAAATAAAATTAATTCTCCTATTAAAATACTTAGTGCAAAAAATGGTGAAGAGGCGATACAGTTATGTGAAACTTCTTTACCTAATTTAATTTTTCTAGATTTAAAAATGCCCAAAATGAATGGCTTAGAATTTTTATCTTTATTAAAAAACAATGAAGAATTAAAGTCCATTCCTGCAATGATACTTACAACTTCTAATAACCATAATGATATTAATAATGCTTACAAAATAGGTGTTGCGGGTTATATTGTAAAACCATTACGATATGATGCCTATGTTGCTCAAATTAAAAAAGTAATAGAATACTGGTGTATTAATGAACTTGTCAAGCGATAAATTGAAAATTATTTATGCAAACACAAATGCAAAAGAATGAAATTGAAGATTTGAAAAGCGCTCTGCTAAAAGCTGAACTAGCTAGAAAAAAAGCTGAACAAATACTTGGGGATAAAAATTTTGAACTACAAAAAATCAATCAAAAATTAGCCTCTACTAATAAAATGATGGAAGCTCTATTAGATGATCAATCTACTCAATTAAATGCTATTGTAAACAATTCCTCATTAGGAATTGTTTTAACCGAAAAAGGTAATTTAATTAAAGCAAATAATGCTTTTAAAAAGATATTAGGATATACGGAAATTGAATTAAAAAAATTGACTATAAAAGATATAACTCATAAAGATGATTTATTTAACTCATTAAAATATATTAAAAAATTAGAAAATGGTACCATCAACGATTTTTTAATGAAAAAACGATATCGTAGAAAAGATGGCAATTATATTATCTGTAAGACTAACGTAACTGCTATTAGAGACACCAAAGGGAAGCTTAAGTATCAAGTAGCTTTAATTGAGGATGTTACTGTTTCGGAACAGCATGTTAATATGCTAAAAGCTATTAATTTATTATCTGTATCCATTTTAGGTAAAAATGATTTGTTTGATATCAGTTGGGAAATAGCTAAAAATACGGCTAATCATTTAGGCTTGGAAGATTGTGTTATTTACACTGTTGACACTAAGAAAAAAATGATGACACAAGTTGCTGCTTATGGTGAGAAAAACTCTGAAGGGTATACAATAAAAAATATTCTAACGATTCCTATTGGAAAGGGTATTGTAGGGACAGTAGCATTAACAGGAAAAGCTGAGTTAATAAATGACACCACATTAGACGAACGGTATATAGTAGACTGTAATGTAAGGTGTTCTGAATTAGCGGTACCTATTATTGTTAATAATAAAGTTATTGGTGTTATAGATTCTGAACATAGTGAGAAAAACTATTTTAATAAAGAACACCTTGATACCTTTACAAACATTGCGAATTTAGCTGCAGCACAATTTAATAATGCCATAAGTCTGTTAAAAGAGGAAGCTAGTAAAACTGAAAAAAATAAATTACTTACAAAATTAGAAAAAAGTAATATTGAATTAAATAATTTTGCCCAAGTAGTTTCTCATGATTTAAAATCTCCTTTGAGAAGTATGTCTGCTTTAATTTCTTGGATTCATGAAGACAACCACTACCTTTTTAATGATGAAACTAACGATAATTTCGAGAAATTATTAAAAAAAGTAGATAAAATGGATCATTTAATTAATGGAATTCTTAAGTATTCTAGCATAGATAAAACCAATTTCACTTCTCAGGATGTTGATTTGCATGAACTTGTTACTGATATGATTGACCTTATTTATATCCCCAATCATTTTTCAATTAAAATTAAAACAAAACTACCAACTTTTAAATCTAACAAGTTTAAACTACAACAATTGTTTCAAAACTTAATTAGTAATGCTATTAAATACAATAATAACAAAAAAGCAGAGGTTATAATTGACTGTGTAGAGAAGCCTAAATCTTATCTTTTTTCTATTAAAGATAATGGAATTGGGATTGATCCAAAATACCACAAAAAAATATTTGAAGTTTTTGAAACTCTTGAAGAGCCTGATGAGAACTCTACGGGTATTGGACTATCTATTGTTAAAAAAATAATTACCCTGTTTGATGGTAAGATATGGTTAGAAAGTAAATTTGGAGCTGGGACAACGTTCTTTTTTGAATTAAAAAAAGAAACTCCGAAAGTATAAAAGTTTCGAGATTTCTCAGGATTGTTTATAAGGGTTTAAAACTTATATGCAAACCAAATTTTCGTTAACTTGTATGGTATTTGAATACTTTTTTAACCAAGCAGTTTAGATAGTAGGAATCGCTTTTTTATAAGCTTAGATATACTATGGTCAATTATTTATTGAAAGAAAATAGGTTGTTTATAATTCTATGTAATGATTTTATTGAAAGTTTGTGTAAAAATCATATTTTTACACAAACTTTCAAATCTAATGAATAAACAGATAAAAATAATTGAATGTCCTCGCGATGCGATGCAAGGGATTAAGATGTTTATCCCTACGGAAAAGAAAGTTGCCTATTTACAATCCTTATTAAATTGTGGGTTTGATTCACTAGACTTCGGAAGCTTTGTATCGCCGAAAGCAATACCGCAAATGGTTGACACTGCTGAAGTATTGTCACAATTAGATTTATCACAAACAAAAACAAAATTATTAGCTATCGTTGCTAATGTTCGCGGTGCTCAAGCTGCAGCGGAGCACAAACCAATTCAGTATTTAGGATTTCCTTTTTCAATATCAGAGAATTTCCAAATGCGTAATACACATAAAACCATTGCACAGTCTATTGAAAGTTTAAAAGAAATTTTAGACATTGCTAATGCTACAGATAAAGAAGTAGTGGCTTATTTATCTATGGGATTTGGAAACCCTTACGGTGATCCTTGGAATGTTGAAATAGTAGGAGAGTGGACTGAGAAACTTTCAAACATGGGAGTTAAAATACTATCTCTTTCTGATACTATTGGCTCTTCTACACCTGAGGATATCAGTTATATATTCTCTAATTTAATACCAAAGTATACTAATATTGAGTTTGGAGCTCATTTACATACTACACCAACATCATGGCATGAAAAAATAGACGCTGCTTATAAAGCTGGTTGCACTCGTTATGATGGTGCAATACAAGGTTTTGGTGGTTGCCCTATGGCTAAAGATGTGTTAACAGGTAATATGCCTACTGAGAAAGTATTGTCATATTTCACTACTGAAAAAGCCATAACAAATGTTAATCCTATGGCATTTGAAGCATCTTATAATAAAGCTTCTGATATTTTTAATCACTACCATTAGTTTTATATTCAGGCAGTTATAATTCTTATTTAAACTAATTACAAATAAGTCTTTTTTGTTTCAAAAGAGAGTGTATATTTGCACCTGAACTCAAACTATTAGTAATTAATCTAAATAAGAATAAAATGAAAAAAGTAATCTTAAGTTTTTTAGCTTTATCTACAATTGCAATAACATCTTGCAGTGATGATGATAATGTTACTGTACCTGTACCTGTTGCAACTCATGCAAAAACAGTGTCAGATATAAATCTTGATGGTGTTTCTGCACCAGCAACATATACTTTTGATAGAAGTGGAGCAACTTCAGTAAGTTATGGTGGTCAAACGACACGTATTAAAATGGCTAAAGAGTTATCTTCTGCGTTAAAAGTGAATACTAACACAGAAGTTCAGTTAGATAATATGTATGCTGATGGAACTGGTTTTGATGAAGCTGGATTAGATACTTCTGGTAAGAAATTAAGAAATAAATCAGGTGCTTCTTTAGACTTTTTTGACGGAGCAGTTGAAGGTGTTACAATAAAAGAATATTTTGATAATTTAATTAAAGGGCAAGTAGATAATGTATTTACTAATTGGTCTACAACGGCACAGGCAGGAACAGCAGGTCAAATTGCTAATGGAAGCTCTACTCGTTATGTAAATGCTAAAGGAATTGAATACAATCAAGTGTTTGCTAAAGGATTAATAGGGGCTTTACAAGTAGATCAAGCTTTAAACGGTTATATGTCTAAAGTTGTTAATGACGATAATACTACAGTAAGTGACAATTATACTACAATGGAACATCATTTTGATGAGGCATATGGGTATTTAATGAATTCTGAGGATGATGCTTTTTTCTCTAAATATTTAACTAAAGTAGATAGTAATCCCAACTTTACAGGAATAGAATCAGAAATAGGTCAGGCATTTAGAATTGCTCGTCAAGCTATTGTTGATCAAAAATATGCAGTTCGTGATCAAGCAATTGAAGTGTTACGTTACCAAGTTTCTAGAGCAGTAGCAATTAGAACAATACATTATTTACAAGCAGGGAAGGCACAAATTGCTCCATCAACTATGGGTGGTGCTTTTCATGACTTATCTGAAGGAATGGGTTTTGTGTATAGCTTACGTTTTTTAAGAAAATCGGATATTACAGATACTTATTTTACAAAGGCAGAAGTTGATGGTTTCTTGGCAGATATGGAAGCAGATAACGGTTTATGGGATATAACTCCAGCAACATTAGATGGAATTTGTAATGATATAGCTGATAAATTTGACTTTACAATGGCTCAGGCTGCTTTATAAAAAACATAAAATAAAAAGTTTTTTTAAAGTGGTTAACTAGTGTTAGTTAACCACTTTTTTTATATTTGCATCTTAATTAGAATAAATTAAAATAAAACAAATGAAAAATATATTATTTGCAATAACTATTCTTTTATTTATATCGTGTGGCGAGGATGATCCGGTTGCATCAAATACGGATACTTTTGATAGGGCAGCAATGTTAACCAATTGGGCTGATAATATTATTATTCCTGCGTATACGGATTATGAAGCAAAATTAGGCGCTTTAAAAACAGCCACTACAACTTTTACAACAACTCAAAATCAATCCAATTTAACGGCATTACGTGCTGAATATTTAACAGCATATAAAACATGGCAGTATGTTGTGTTATTTAGTAGTATAGGAAAAGCTGCTGAATTAGATATAACTCGTTGGGTGAATGTGTATCCTACAAGTGCAACAACTATTGAAACTAATATTACAAACGGTAGTACAAATTTGAATTTATCTTCAACTAATACACAGCAAGGTTTTCCTGCATTAGACTATTTATTATATGGTGTAGGAATAGATGATCCTGCAATAGTTGCTAAATATAGTACAGCTAATTACAGCACTTACCTAATAGCAGTAGTTGATCGTTTAATAGCGTTAAACACTCCTGTTTTAAATGATTGGAATGGAGTATATAGAAATACTTTTGTTACTTCATCAGGAAATACTGTTGGAAGTTCAGTAAATGTTATGGTAAACGACTATATTTTTAATTATGAAAAGTATTTTAGAGTATATAAATTAGGTGGACCACTAGCAATTTTTGGTGGTTCCGTTCGTCCAGAAGAGTTGGAAGTGTATTATGGAAAGCAATCTAGGGAATTGTGCTTAACAGCTTTAGATGCAATTGAAAATTTCTTTTCAGGAAAACATTATTCAAGTACAACAGAAGGAGATAGTTTTAAAAGTTACTTGACATATTTAGATACTAAAAGAGATGGACAAGCATTAGCACCAGTGATGCTTGCGCAAATGGAATCAGCAAGAACTAAGATTAACTTATTAAACTCAGATTTTGCAACACAGTTAAATACTGATACGGCTCCTGCTAATACTGCATATACAGAAATACAACGTTTAGTACCGATGTTGAAAATCGATATGATGGATCAAGCATTTAATATTAAATTAGATTATATAGATAACGATGGTGATTAGCCTTAAACCTTAATTTAATAAAAGCTATTTAAGAAATTGAATAGCTTTTTCTTTGCGCAATGACTATACTCAAACATTCATATTTTTCAAAAGTAACCTCTGCGGCTCCATTAGTTGTGTTTAGAGTAGGTTTTGGGTTAATGATGTTAGTAAGTATTATTAGATTTTGGTATAATGGTTGGATAGAAACTCAATATGTACAGCCAAAGTTTTTCTTTTCATATACAGGTTTTGAATGGATAAAACCTTTCGGAGCGTATACGTATCTTTTATTTATACTTTGCGGTTTAGCAGCTTTTTTTGTAGCCATCGGCCTTAAGTATAGAATAGCAATTGTGGTATTCTTTTTGAGTTTTACGTATATTGAACTGATGGATAAGACTACTTATCTAAACCATTATTATTGTATTAGTTTATTGAGTTTTTTATTAATCTTTCTGCCAGCTAATGCGCAATTTTCGGTAGATAATTATTTGAATAAAAAAAAATATACCCATATCCCCAACTGGTGTATTGATAGTTTAAAATTATTACTAGGTGTTGTATATTTCTATGCAGGATTAGCAAAAATAAATTCTGATTGGTTGCTAAGAGCAATGCCATTAAAAATATGGTTGCCTTCAAAGTATGATTTACCTTTTATAGGTAATAATATCATGCAGCAAGAATGGTTTCACTACGCAATGAGCTGGAGCGGAATGGTGTATGATTTGTGTATTCCTTTTTTATTATTATATAAACGTACTCGTATATTGGCTTTTGTTGCAGTAGTATTTTTTCATGTGTTTACACGAATTTTATTTCCCATTGGAATGTTTCCCTTTATAATGATTGTGAGTACATTAATATTTTTTGAGACTTCTTTTCACCAGAAAATCATTGGTTTTTTAAGTAATATAATAACTCCAATTACTCGATTATTCACAGCAAAAAAAATAGCAATAGAAAATAGCTATTCATATCAATCAAAAAGAGTAATTTTGCCGCTTTTAATAGTGTTTTTTTCTGTACAATTACTTTTTCCATTTCGCTATGTATGCTATCCTGGAGAATTGTTTTGGACCGAGGAAGGCTACCGGTTTTCTTGGCGTGTTATGTTAATTGAAAAAGCAGGATATGCTAGTTTTAAAATTGTAAATAGCAAGACAGGGAAGTTTTTTTATGTAGAAAATAACGATTTCCTTACAGCAATGCAAGAAAAACAAATGAGTACACAACCCGATTTTATATTGGAATATGCTCATTTTTTAGGGGATCATTTTAAAAAAGACGGACATAAAAATATACAAGTATTTGTTGATAGTTATGTAGGATTAAACGGAAGGCTAAGTAAGCTATTTATTGATCCGAAAGTAGATTTATATAAAGAGAAAGAATCATTGCAACATAAAAATTGGATTTTACCATTTAAAGATGAAATTAAAGGATTTTAAATTAAGCATATTGTTTTTGTTTTTGTCATTTTCGATAATGGCACAAAATAAGGTGTCAGGAAAAGTAACGAATCATAAAAATAATATTATTGCTGATGTAAGTATTTATGATAAAGCAGGTGGACTGCTTTCGAAAACAGATGCTAAAGGGGTATATGAGTTTGAAACTAGTAAAAATACTATCACATTAGTTTTCTTTTCAGAAACTTATGCGATGACTGAAGATGTAGTAGAGGTTGTTTCTTCAACAATTTTCAATAAAATTTTACAGCCAATTGGCGGACGGTTATCCGAAGTTGAAATTAAGAACCGTAAAAAAGAAGTGTTTGCATTAAAGCATTTAAATGATGTTGAGGAAACCGCTATTTATGCAGGTAAAAAAACAGAAGTAGTATTGGTATCGGCTTCTATGGCGGCCATTGCAACTAACAATGCGCGCCAATTGTACAGTCAAGTTGCTGGTTTAAATATATATGAAACTGATGATGCAGGATTGCAATTGAGTATCGGAGGTAGAGGGTTGGATCCTAACCGAACAGCAAATTTTAACACCCGTCAAAACGGATATGATATCAGTGCTGATGTATTAGGATACCCAGAAAGTTATTACACACCTGCCGCAGAAGGGCTCGAAGAAATTCAAATAATTCGTGGTGCTGCATCATTACAATATGGTACTCAGTTTGGAGGATTGATTAATTTTAAAATGAAACAACCTACCGCTGATAAAAAAATAGCTGTTGTTTCTCGTTTTACAACAGGAAGCAATAATCTAGCAACAAATTTCACGAGCCTAAGTGGTACCGTAAATAAGTTTAGTTACTATACCTATTACAATTACAAACAAGGAGATGGATTTAGACCAAATTCAAAATTTGAATCTAAAAATGCATTCGGACATTTTGGGTATCAGTTTACTCCAAAAACAAAGTTAACTGCAGAAATTACTTATCTAAATTATTTAGCGCAACAAGCAGGAGGATTAACTGATAATATGTTCGCTGAAAACTCATTACAAAGTAATCGTTCTCGCAATTGGTTTGAGGTTAAGTGGTTATTATACGACTTAAAATTAGCACACAAATTTTCAGATAATACTAATTTCACGTTTAATTTCTTTGGGTTAAATGCGGAGCGTAATGCCTTAGGTTTTAGAACAAATAGAGTAAGTGATCAAGATGATATTACTGCGCCTAGAGATTTGATAAAAGGGCAGTTTAAAAACTTTGGTTTTGAAGCGCGTTTATTACATAAATACAGTTTATTTAATAAAAAGAATACCTTCCTTATCGGAACAAAATATTACAATGCTAGAAACACTGATCGTCAAGGTCCAGGAACTATAGCTTCAAATGCTAACTTTAACTTTGATTCTACACAGCTGGAAACCTATCACTCACAGTCTGATTTCACATACCCTAATCAAAATATAGCTGTATTTGGTGAAAATATTTTTTATGTAAATGATAAATTATCTATAACTCCAGGTTTTCGTTTTGAGTATATAAAAACGCAAACTGAAGGAATATACAAGAGGATAGGACTAAATGGTGCTGGTCAAGTATCTTTTATTGAGCTTGAAGAGGATGATAGAGTTTTGGAAAGAAATTTTGTGTTGTTAGGTTTAGGACTAAGTTATAAGCCAAATAAAATTTTAGAAGTTTATGCAAATGCATCTCAAAATTATAGATCGGTGACTTTTTCTGATATACGAATAAACAACCCTTCATATGCTGTTGATCCTGACATTACTGATGAGGAAGGATATACGCTTGATTTAGGATTTCGAGGAAACCTTAAAAAATATGTGTCCTATGATATAGGTGTTTTTGGCTTATTTTATAATAATAGAATTGGTTTAGAACAACGTGAAGTTGAAAATTTCCAAATAAAAAACTTCAGAACCAATATTGGAGATGCTCTTATATATGGTTTTGAATCATTAATTGATGTTGATTTGAAGCGTATTTTCATTAAGAATAATAATGATATCAACTTTAATATTTTTGCTAATACTTCTGTTGTTAATTCAAAATATATTGACAACCCAGATAAAAAAGTAGAGTTTACCCCTGAATTTAATTTTAAAACAGGGGTCAAATTTGGGTATCAAAACCTAATAGGAGCAATACAATATTCGTATTTATCTAGTCAGTTTACGGATGCTTCAAATGAACCTGAAACTGATCCTGTAAGCGGTTTATTAGGTCCTATACCAAGTTATGATGTGTTGGATATTTCATTATCGTATACCTACAAACGTTTTAAATTGGAAACTGGATTAAATAATGTATTGGATAATAGTTATTTCACACGGAGAGCTACAGGCTATCCTGGACCAGGAATTATTCCATCATCACCTAGAAACTGGTATGCGACAATACAGGTGAAGTTGTAATAAATGCAAAATATTATTTTTATCAAGGCTGTCTGAAAGGATGGCCTTTTTTAGTACTACTTATCAGAGTATGCTACCTAATAGTTTTATTCTCGTTAGTAAAATATTTGAATTATTTCATGTCTCGTGGGATCACTAATTAATTTTATTTAAGATATTACATTCATTATCCTTTTCGACTAGTATTTTATACATCTGTATAAATCAATTATTTTTCTTATTACTAATTTTTTAATTTTAATGATTTAGTAATGAGGTATATATTGGTTTGATATATTCTTGCGTCTTTTTTATTCCTAAACTCGTCATTTTATAACTCTTGTTGTACTCTATTTTTGTCTTAATATTTATTTAGAATAAATAAAGATAAGAAATGAATTTAGAATCCCTTTTACTAGAGAAAGAAACGAGTGTAAAGCAACTATTTAACAATAAAAACAAGGAATTATATAAAGAGAACATAAATAGTACAATAGAATATGTTTTAGATTTTTTAAATAATGATAAGTTCTATAGCGGAATATCGGTATCAGAATTAAAAGAAAAATTCTCGTCAAAAAATAATACTGCATCAAATGTGATGAGTATGGATGAGGCTTTAATAGAGCTTAAAGAAATTTTTCTTGATCATGCAATTGCATTTAATAATCCATCATATGTAGCTCATTTAAACTGTCCTGTTACAATTTCTTCTTTGGTAGGAGATCTTATTGCTAGTGCAGTAAATACTGCTATTGAAACCTGGGATCAAAGTACCTCAGCAACTTTGATAGAACAATATATAATTGATTGGATTACTGAACGTATGAAAATGCCATCAACTGCTGATGGGGTATTTACAAGTGGAGGTACACAATCAAATTTCATGGGGTTACTGTTAGCACGTGATCATTATGCATTTAAGTATTTTGGAATAAATATTAAGGAAAAAGGTTGGGATCCTGTAATTAGTAAGTTCCGGTTTTTTTGCTCGGAGAAAGCACATTTTAGTATTAAAAAAAATGCTGCATTGTTAGGAATGGGCTATGATTCTGTAGTGCCAGTTGCTACAAATGATAGGTTTGAAATGGATTCCAATGAATTGGTTTTAGCGATAGAAAAGGAAAAACAAAAAGGAAATATACCGATAGGAGTTGTAGCAACAACCGGAACAACAGATTACGGAAGTTTTGATCCAGTTTTATCAATAAGTAAAATTGCTAAGCAAGATAATATGTGGTTGCATGTAGATGGAGCTTATGGTGGTTGTTTTGTATTATCAGAATTACACAAGGCATTATTTAACGGAGTTCAATATGCAGATTCTATTACAATAGATTTTCATAAATCATTGTTTCAACCAGTATGTTCAAGTGCTTTTTTGGTAGCAGATAAGTTAAACTTTAGATATGTTTCTCATTATGCTGATTATTTAAACCCTATAGAGACAAAGGATAGCGAACAGGTAAACTTAATTACAAAATCAATTCAAACTACAAGACGATTTGATGCACTCAAATTATGGTTTACTCTAAAAGTAACTGGGGAGAAAAATCTTGGCACTTATTTAGAAACGGTACATAAACTAGCTGTTGATACCTATGATTTATTAAATGATGATTCAAACTTTGAAACCATCCATCTTCCTGCATTGAGTACAGTTGTTTTTAGATATAAAGCAAAAGGT
>JABSPO010000146.1 GCA_013214625.1 Flavobacteriaceae bacterium | reverse complement strand
AAGCACCGTACTTTAAGGGTGCTGTTAAATTAGACTTTACTTGGAGTATACAAGGGAATTTAATGAATGATCAGGAGCTAGCATCCTCAAAAGATGAAAGTGTAGCACTTAAATAAATATTTATTTAACGAATCTTTAAAAACCGGCTGTTAATTCAGCCGGTTTTTTTTAATCCTTTTTTCAGTAAAACCTGTCCGATTGGGATTAAAAAAACCGCGTAAAAACACCTGATTTCAGTCAGAAAAAGATTGAAACATTTTAAAAAACAATGCAGTTAATAGATTAAATTTTACATTTCAAATTCAATTATTTAAATGTAGAAAAAATGAAATACTTATTGCGTCCATTCTATTTTCTTATAACAGTTATTGCATTAACTGTTACCGTTACTTCTTGTAGAGAAAAAGACCATGATCATCATGAATATTCAGCTATTCCAGCACCTGTAAAATTCTCTCCTGATATTCCTGTAGATGTCGCTCCAGAGATACAAGAAAAACTAAAAAAAGAAAAAAATGTTTTTAAGTTAAATGAAGCTTTTAATGAATATAGTTGGCAAGCTCTAGTTGCCATTAATTGGCCTAGGGATCAGCAAGGAAATGCTTTACCAAAATTCACAGACAAAGGAGATGCAACTTGGTTAGGATGGAAAGAAGCTTTTCAAGTATATCGTAAAGATGGACATGCTCCTTCTGCTTGGGGAAGTCCAAGAACTTCATCTGGATTAGGGATAAGTGATGCTATATTAAACGCTACCGACTCAAGACTTTTATTATTATCAACAACACCTACATCAAAAAGAAATCAGAATGTTGCAGATGAAGTTGATCAAGCTTTTGCTGGTAAATTATTTGACCAAAATGGAAATGTCGTTGTTTATGAGGTGCTTATGAATAAAGAAGAGTACGATTATATTATTGATAAACAATTGTATAATGTAAACGGCCAGTTAACCTACACTAAAAAATATCCTGAAGCAGATTTTCCCGCTGGAAATTATGAGAACAATGAGTTGGGGGCGATAGAAATTAAATTTGCTTGGAAAATTTTAGAAGAAACTGACCATAAAGATCGTTACTTTAGAGATGAAGGATATATTATTGATGAGGAAACTAATGAACTAGTAAAAAAAGACTTAGGGATGATAGGTTTTCATATTAGTCAAAAAACACCTACTGGAAAACAATGGGTGTGGTCTACTTTTGAACATGTTGATAATTTAAATGTAGCCTTAATTGAAAAAGACGGAAAAACTATTAGTATCCCTCCAACGTTAAGAGATGCTGAATGTGAAATTTGTCCTGCCAATGTGGATGTAACTCATAATAGCAATTATGAATACAAAACAGATAGCCACGGTAACTTTTGGGAAGTAACAACACAAGGAGATGCAATTCCAAATACTTCACCTACAAAATATAAAGATTCTACTAAAGCAAAATATTATGCCAATAGTGAAGTAATGAAAACACAAGCAAAACGAATGGTTGCTATACCTTCACGTGTGCAGCGAATAAATGAGCGAATGCAAGCTTATTTCAAGCAACAAGAAAGTGTTTGGCAATACTATGAATTAATAGATACTCAATATCCGTTAAATCAAAATACTCCTGCACCTCCACATAATGAAGATGATTACATCCTACCTACTTCTGTTACTGATAAATCTGGTGGTGATACTAATATTGCTTTGCTTACTAATATGACCATGGAAACCTTTTTTCAAGATGGAAATCAATCTGCCTCTAACTTAATGGAAAACAACCCATATAGCGATGTTACTATTTATGGTACAGAAAGCTGTATAGGCTGTCATTCTAGTGCTGGAATTTATACTTCTTATACAGATGGAAAATTAAATAGTGGACCTCAACTGTCAGGAGACTTCAGTTGGCTATTAGGTAGAGCACAATGGGACAGTTCTATTCCTAAACCTACAGAGTAATACCAATTAAATTTCAAGATGCTCATAAGTAAATTGAACTGTTTTTGGTTTAAATGAGTTTCAAAATATAAGCATAGCCTAGTTACGGTTAAATTTTTAAGCGATATATAAATCAATAAGAAACGATTTAATATGGAGGCTTTGAATTTTAATTGGTATCATATACACGTAAATTTTTAAAATAAAACAAATTATGAAATTATACAATAACAGTTTCTGGGCGCTACTCTTTTGTGCGGCATTATTTTCATGCCAATCTAAAAAAGAAAACCCAACAGAAAGTGACCTCGTTTCAAATGAGAAAAATACACCTGTCACAAAAAAAGATGCTACGGTTAAAATTGCTACAGAAATTTCAGAAAATGTATCTGAAAAAAGCATGTTTGTTTACGGAATAGACATCTCTAAATACCAAGGAGATGAAATAGATTTTTTAAACATTAAGACTGATAGTTTAGGCTTTGTAATCTGTAAAGCTACCGAAGGAATTACGTATACAGATCCAAATTTCACTCATAACTGGACCACGATATCTGAAAAGAAATTCATTAGAGGAGCCTATCATTTTTACAGATGTAATGATGATCCTATAGCACAAGCTAAAAATTATTTAAGGGCAATAGCTAATTTACAAAACACCGATTTTCCACCAATAATCGATTTTGAAGAAGGAGGTATAGACGAGTCACAATCTGTGGAACAAATTCAATCTACCTTACTTATTTTTATTAATGAAATTGAAAAGAAATTAAAAAGAAAACCAATCATTTATACCGATGTTAATACAGGTAACAAATACTTAAATAAATCAATCTTTTCTAATTACCCACTTTGGATAGCAAATTATAATAACAAAAAACAACCTGATTTACCTACAACTTGGGAAAACAGTAAATGGATACTTTGGCAAAAATCTGCTAGTTATAAAATAGGGACTACCCTAAATGATTTCGATATTTTTAATGGTAGTTTACCAGATATGCAAAAGTTTATAGTAACAACCAACACTCCTTAAAAATCATTAAAATGAAAAATAAATACCTTATTCTCAGCCTTTTTGTTGGTTTGTTACTAAGCTGTAACAACAATAAAAAAAAGAATTCACCACTAGCCAGTAATGAACCTATTAAGAAAGAAACAGTTGCAGATTCAGTTCTCTTTAGCTTTACTTTTTTAGGTTGCAATCGGGTAGATAGAAAACAACAACATGATACAACGGCTACAAATGGTTCTACCGCAAATTTATCGGCTTTAAAAAGAATATGGACAGAGATTGCTGATTTAGAGCGAAAACCCGACCTCTTTTTTTTCTTAGGAGACATGGTCCTTGCTGAATCTACTACTGAAAATCTTGATAATCAACTTCAAGATTGGGTAAAACTATACAATAACACCTCTTTTAGTAAAATTAGTAACTCAGGAATAGAAATGGTTGCAGTACCTGGAAATCATGAAATGTTATATTGGCATGATTACAATATTCCTAATCATGACGAATGGCCGTTAAAAGGATCTACAAAAATATGGATGAACCATATGAGTGATTTCATGCCATCAGATCGTGATCATGTAAAAGGCACAGATAGTATTAACAACCAAATGACATTTTCATTTGTACGTAAAAATGTAGGATTCGTATTGATGAATACGGACACTTATAATAAGTCATCAACTGAAAATCCACATGGTTTAGAAGGTCAAATACCTACACAATGGATTGTTGACAAAGTAACACAATACCAAAAAGACCCTGCTATTGATCATGTTTTTGTTTTAGGACATAAGCCCTATTATGTAAGCGGGAAACCTGAAACCGGTCATATTGGTTTACCTGAAGGACCAGTATTATGGCCTAAATTAAACGAAACTCATGTAGTAGCCATGTTATCAGCTCATTTACATGATTACCAGCGCATGCAACCCGGAGGAAAAGGAACATACCAAATAATTGCAGGAAATAGTGGTAGCCCGGGATCTGCAACCTTTTTTGGTTATTCAAAAATAGATATTATGAGTAACGGAGAAATAAAATTAACATCAATGGGCTATGATAAAGGTGATCCATATTACAAAGAAATGCCTAATAGCCCCTCTACTCCAAGAGATACTACTAGTTTAATTTGGAATAAAAATGCAAATCCTTATTTAAATAATTAAGGCCTAAATCGTTAAAAAAAAGATACTCCCCTGTTATAAAACAGGTATAAATACCCATAGCATCGAATGATATTAATTTTATTTTAGAGGAACTTAAAAACAACATCATATGAAAACATATTTGCACAGTTTATTGGACGAAAAAAATGATCCAGTTGTTCAGAAATACTTAGAGTATATAAAATCCGGATTCCCTGACCCAAAGGGAAAAAAGAAAGATGTATTGGTTGTTGGTGCTGGAATGGCAGGAATGATTGCTGCATCCATTTTACAAGAAACAGGTCATAATGTTACTATTGTGGAAGCGAATACACGTGTAGGAGGTAGAGTAAAAACATTCCGTAATTCACCTGATAAGAAATACTGGGACGACGACAGCTTATATGCTGAAGCAGGTGCTATGCGTTTACCAGATTTTCATTATATGGTAATGGAATATTGCAAACAGTTGGATGTACCATTAGAACCTTTTTATTATGTTCCTGTAGATGAAGAGCAAGCTTTACTAAACAAAAAAGAAGATTATAAACGCACAAGTGATACGTTTCCTGAAAAAACACGCAACTCTTTTATATTTGCAAATTATAACCACATCCTTCAAAGCACATACAATAAACCGGGAGCTAATATTAATGAGTTGCTAGATTATCATTTACAAGAAAACATTGACCCAGCTTCAAAAAACCTTGATGAAAATCAGACTGCTGGAACCTTACTTGAAAATGCAATGGCGCCTCTTAAACAATTTATTGCCATCAATCCAGAGAAAAACTGGCCAATATTGATTGAAAAATTAGGCGAGTACTCTATGCGACGTTTTCTAAAGGAATACACTAACTATTCTGAAAATGCTATAGAAATGATTGGTGTGCTACAAAACCTAGAATCTCGTATGTCTTATGATTTTATTCAGAGTTTTATAGAGGCTAATATTATTAAAGATGACACCGTGTTTTGGCAGGTAGTTGGCGGAACAGATGTAATTACAGAGTCTTTTTATAAAGAACATGACCTAGCTAAAATTACACATTTAGATACTCGTGTAACCGATTTATATATGAGAGATGGGAAAGTGAAAATATCTACAGAAATAGAGATAGAAAGAGAGGCATCTTATTATAAAGAGAAAGGATATGCAAGTCATGAGAACCCTGTTAGTAAAATGGAGTTTGATGAGGTTATTGTTACCATTCCATTCTCTGCCTTTAGAATGGTTCATGTTTGGCCAAAATTTAAGCAAGAGAAAAGAAAAGCGATACGTGAATTGCATTATGATGCCGCTACAAAAGTTTTAATTGAATTTAAAGAACGTTGGTGGGAGAAAGCTCCATATAATATTATTGGAGGTGGTACCATTACTGATTTACCAAATCGATTTATTTATTACCCAAGTCAGGATATTGGAAAAGATGGACATGGTTTAATGCTTGCTTGCTACTGCTGGGCAGATGATGCTAGAAAATGGGATTCTATGCCACATAAAGAGCGCTACATCTATGCCTTAGAAAACATCGCCATAGCTCACGCACCAAACGATAAAAAAGAACAAAAAAGAATCATCGACTTAGCAGTTTTTGATAAAGAAAAAGCCGGAAATGAAGAAGGATATGTTGATAAAATAAGAGGAGCTGCTACGGTATCCTGGATGCAGAACCCATATGCTTTTGGTGAAGCAGCCATCTTTTCTCCAGGTCAGTTAAATTTATTACAAGGAGCTATTGAACAACCTGAATGGAATGGGAAAGCTCATTTTGCTGGAGAACACACATCACTTAAACATGCATGGATTGAAGGGGCTATTGAATCTGGAATTCGAGCTGCTTTAGAAGTAAACGAAACACCTGTAGGCATCAATGCTAAAGCTGAGGTTGAAAAAGCGGTGTTTGACTTTCAAAAAAATTAAGATAATAAACACATCTATGTTTACTTAAATTTTAATCTCATTTACATTCCATTTTACGCTTCCTTCAAGGAGGTAGCAAAAAGATGGGCAAAAAAAACTCAGTTTACTAACCACTGAGTTTTTTCTTTTTATCGTGTATAAGAACACAAAAAAACCTCAGCAGGTATCTGCTGAGGTTTTTAATTAACAAGAGGTGTCTGCAATAATCTTCCACTCACAGTTAATCTTTTTAAAAATGATCATAAATACGTCATCAGCATTTCCAACTTCCCGGATTAGATGGTACTCTCCCATCACATAATAGGAGCTTTCAGTTATTTTAGAAATATCATTAATTTTAAAATTCAAAGTACCAAAGTGTGCTTTAGTCGGGTACCCTTTTTTATAATTTTCCTGTGTATTTTACCAATTGATACTATTGGTAATGAAGGAGCAGGTAAGTTATAGAACTCCTGGGTTTTACAATAACGTATTATCTGTTGGAGCAATAAATGGTGGAGGAAACGTTGCTCCTTTTTCAGGGAGTTATAACGATAAAAATACGGAATGTATTAAGCCAGACATAGCAACTTTGGGAGTGGATATAGAAAGTTCGTTTACTAAAATTGGTAAACAAAGTGGCACATCAATGGCTGCAACCATTCTTGCAGGACATTCGGCTCAATTATCGATTGCTTTTCCATCTGCTTCTTGCCTTGATAATTATAATGCCTTAATACAAAGTGTGGATCCAGTTAAGACAGGTTAAGAGCATAGATGCAAATACGGAATTTTTAATTTTGAAAAAACCAACCAATATTTGAGGGTAGAGACAACTTCCTGTAAGTACCAATTAGTTGAACAGTCATTCACTAAATATATAGATCCTTATTTAATTCAAGAATCTAAATATACATCAACCAGTAAATTTTTTGAATTTATTATCATATTGAAAGAAAATACATCAAGTAATTATTTGGAAGATTTTTTCTCCAATCTAGAAATATTAAAAAGATTCAACCATAACACTATAGTTATTGTAAAAGGAAATAAGGAGATAATTGAGTAATTGATGAGCAAATAAAATTAATACAGTCAACTGAAGTGCCTTTTTTTAGTTTTGATTAGTAAACCTTATTCTTTTACAGTATTTCGCTACTGGATGTTTAAATTGACTCAAATAATAAAAAGGTTCTTTTAGTTTTATATATTATTGATCCAAAAGGGTTATTTCATTTAAAGGAAAGGAAATAGTAATAAAGTTTGTAAAAAACAACATTCAAAGCCCATTTAATAAAAAAAGCCTAGCACACTAAGTGAACTAGGCTTTTAAATTTTATAGTGCTGCTGTTAAAACATTTAACGAGTACTTTTCGGTGCCATTAGCATCACAAACTCCCCAGTGTCTTTCAAATTCTCCTGGAGCGGTACTTTTAGTATCTTCATCGTACATTTCAAAAATAAAGCAATTGATTGGCACATTAGGTACACGAGGCGTACCTGCTCCACTTTTACAATGTGTAATTAAATTCTGGTTGAATGTTGTTGCATTAGCAGTTGTTGCAGCTACATAGCTTGCAGAAGGTCCTGTTGGCCATCCACATTCTCCTACAGCAATACTTAAATCGCCATGACCAATAGCAGTAAGTGCTACAAATAAAGCATCATAAGAGGCATCAAAAATGTTTTTATAAGTGTAGCTTCCGTCTTGAACCCAATCAGACGATGTTGCTGTAAATAAACAGTATGGTAGTGGAATGCTTGGGTTTGAGTTTACATCTAAAAAAGGGTAAATATTAACCATAAATACTCCTCCAGAACTTTTAATTACATCACACACACTAGAAACTATACTGGTGTAAGACGAATTAAGAGCTCCGCGAGAAGGCGGATATGAAGTCCCCATAATAGCAAAATTAAAAGGAACCGTTAATGGTGTTGGCACTTTAGCAGCAATTAATGCGGTGTTTAAATTCTGTATGGCAGGTACTAATAAATCATTATAAGCTCCACCCCACCAAGATCCAAGCGGTTCGTTTCCTACACAAACCATAACTATGGTGTCTGAATATTTCTTTACTACATCTACAACAGCACTTGTATTGTTATTGCTAAGGTCTTTTAAACCGTCGTTAGGAATATCTATAATGACTTGTAATCCTTCTGCTTTAGCAGCATCAATAAAATCTGTTTGGGTATAGTTGAACATTTTTACTATTCCTACTCCCATTCCTTTAATTTGAGAAGCAGCTTTTGTTGCAGAAATTGGTTTGGATTGGAAAGTATTACTAAAATTAACACCTACTGTTGAAGCAAATTTAATACTCATAGTTACATTTTTTAAGTTTTTATATAAATAATAGTTGGTGTAAAATTAATAGTTAGAATAAATTGTTCTAATTATTGTTTTAGTCCCTAACCAATATTACAACAAATAACAACACAACTCAAAACACCCCTTAAAAACAGGTGTTTATACCTATAACAAACAAGTATTTATACTTGCTTAAAACGAATTATTTCTCTGTTTAAAAAAGTATCTACTTGAATTAGTATTAATTCACAGGCTTTTTTACACAAATATTGGGACTCTAAAAAGGGGATTTATTATAAAGAAAATAACTTGAATAAACTTCGTGAGATGAAATCTAATACCAATTAAATTTCAAGGTGCTAATAAGTAAATTGAATTATTTTAGATTTAGTTGAGTTTAAAAATATAAGCATAGCCTTAGTTACGGTTATCTTTTTAAGCGACAAATAGATTTAAAAGAAACTATTTAATTGTGCATTTTGAATTTTAATTGGTATTATATCCCATTATTCCTTATAAAGTTTTATTGTTTGCATTAGATTTCCTTTCGTGAAAATCTTCAAAAAACACATTCCTGAAGAATATTTAGACAGATCAATCATTACATCTTTGGTAGCTGTTTGCGTTAACAATTTACTCCCAGAAACATTATAAAGTTCCAGTAACGACTTTTGATTAATACCTGTTATATTAACATGACTTAATACAGGGTTTGGGTAAATAGAAAATGTTGGTTTATTATTTACATCTGAAACGCTCATTGCATTAAACATTGTATTAATTTGTGAATTATGATATAGACCAGCTGTATAATCATTATAAATTATCAGTACGTTGTTTATATTATCACTATTAAAAATGTAGTCATAAGATTCTCCAGGTAAAAGATTTAAGTTGATGGTTTCGTTTGGTGTACCTTCATGATCTATAGTAATAAATGTAGACATATCAGTATTATTGGCAACCGAACCTGTATCATTAAATATCCGTAATGTGTCGCCATAAGCTACATCCAAATTAGTTATCACCAAATTTCCGCTTGAATCTCCATTAATTAAATTCACAGTATGTGTATTTTGCGCAAAAATTGTAGAGCAAGTTAAAATCAAGCTCATCAGAAAGTAATTTTGTATCATTTTATATCATTTTTAATATTATACATGAACCTTTAAAATTTAGTTAAAGAGAATATTCTATCTCTAAATAAATGTCAATCTTGAATAATTCTTTTGCAAAATTAGACTACAAGGACTTCTTTTTAATATTAAATAAATCACAATAACATCATTTTACTGACTTTTTTAATCACAAATAAGTCACTTTTAGGTATTTACGCATATTGAATCTCCCCTATTCTTTTATCTTTGAGTTAAACGTTGCATATGATTTATAAAACATTCCTAATACTTTATATTTTTAGTTTTAGCATCACTGCTCAAAACATATCGGAAATAGATTCTTTACAAGAAGTATATGCTAAGAGTACTACCTCTGATGAAAAAACAACATCATTAATAGCCATAGCATATTATTATAAATACGAAAACACAGATAGCCTAATGCACTATATCAAAAAAATAAAAGTCATTAATAAGAATGGGCAAAATAAGAGTGCTTTATTTGATGAATATCTTTTTGATTCTTTTATTGCTACCCAAAAAAAGGAAGATGCTAAAGCGATTTTAAAAATAGACAAGGCTAGCCAATTAGCACTTGAAATGAAGAATCCTATTTTAGAAGGTCGAGCTTATTTTTATAAATCGACTATTTATCATTATCTCAAAAGAGATTTTTCAAAAGCTTTAGAATATAAGCTTAAAGCGGAAGCCAGTTTTAATAAAACAGACACCATTACCAATTCAACAATTACTAACTTAGCTTCTATAGCATTCATTTATAATAAATTTAATAATTATGAACAAGCCCTTCTATATATCAATAAAACTACGAGTTTATTACATAAAGGAATTAACCCCATGATAAAAGGACATTGTTATAATACTTTAGGGATTATATATAGTGATTTAAATGATCATGATAAGGCACTAGAATTTTTAAACATTTCTAGAGATTTGCATGAACAAAATAATAATTCTTTAAGTAAAATAAGTGCAGAGCATAACATTGGAATAGTACATTTTAAGAAAGGGGACTTATTAAAGGCTAAAAAAATATTTAAGGAATCACTAAAGGACACAAGTAATTATATACATGAACAAAATTTCAACGAAAATCGTACTATTGGATGTCATTTATATTTAGGAAAAATAGCTTTAAAAAAACAGGATTACAATACTTCACTAACACATTTAAACTATGTTGAGTTTAATTCGGAAAATAAATATTTAGACTTAAATATTGAGGCTAAATTAGAGAAATCTAAGCTGTTCTATGAGAGAAACGAATATAAAAAAGCTCTTTTACAAATAAAGTCCTTAATTAAATTGGTTGAGAAAGATGGGTTATTTTTAAATGAACTTGAAGCTGTATATTTATTACAATCAAAAATATATCATTACTTAAAGAAAACTGATAAAGAATTAAATTCTTATAAAAATTATATCGGAATAAAAAACAGGCAAGATAGCATAAACAATAAATTCAATATAGAATCCTTAAAATTAAAATTTATACAAGAAAAAGCTAATAAAGAAATTGCTGAACAGCAAAGAACAATTAAATCCTTAGAAGGAAAAGACGAGATAAAAACTAAAAATAATTTATTACTCATTTTCAGTTTGACTATCACTATTATCTTTTCAATTATATTGTTTTTCAGACACAAAAAACTTAATCATATAAATAAAATAAGATGGGCAGCAGAAAAAGAAATAAAAGACTTAAAACAATCTCAATTATTATTTGATGTAGAAACTAAGAAACATCAACTAACAGATTTCGCCATACATATAACTGAAAAAAATGATCTACTTGAAAAAATTAAATCTCAAATTATTAGTGCAAATATTGATTATAATAATCCAGGAATTAAGGATCTTTTGTTTTTCATAAATGATGATATTCATAAGAATAAGGAAAAATCTCAATTATATAGTTCCATTGATAACAAAAATGATTCTTTTTACAACGATTTAACCCTTAAACATCCAAATTTAAATGAAAAGGAAAAAAAAATAGCAACACTAATTCGATTAGGGCATTCATCAAAACAAATAAGTTTACAACTTAATATAGCAAAAGTTAGTGTAAACAACTACAGATATAGTCTTAGAAAAAAATTAAACTTATCAAGAGGTGAGAACTTAATAAATTTTATTAAAAGCATATAAAGCTATTCTATAGATCGTTCAAATAAATAGACTAGAACTAACCAAACCAATTCACACACATTACACTACTCTCCTACTGTCGTTTCGCATAAAAAGTGTTTATTCACATTATTCTTATTGTTATTATTGGAGTTCATGCATCTCGCAAACTCGATGTCATTAACATTGTTTAAAAAAATTTTTAGTTCTATTTTTTTGAAGAAGTAAACTTTGCTTTGCCAAAGCAAAGTTCTCCCGTTTCGATAACGGGACAAGCGCCAAGCGGAACATTATAGTTAAATGTTATTATGAGTAAAATGGCGAATACGTGAGTATTTTACATTATTATAGATATTATCAC
>JABSPO010000145.1 GCA_013214625.1 Flavobacteriaceae bacterium | reverse complement strand
GACCAACAACAATACCTTCAAGGATATATGCCAATCGTTGTATTAACTCAAATGGCTAAATATGGGGTATTACAAAGTGGAGATATTAATTCAGGTCCTGGATATGTTACGAAAGCAAATGTTTCTAATGTTGAAAAATACGCAGGTAAATACAGATAAATATAATATAAAAAACTAGGAGTAATCCTAGTTTTATGAAGGGATAAAGAATGGCTGATGAACGATTAGGAACAGAGAGTTTATATTCAAGAATATTAAAAAAACCAGAATTTACTTCAGTAGTTGGGGTATTAGGGGTGTTTTTAGTATTTTTTATGATTGCAGAAGATGCAATGTTTACATTAGAAGGTGTTTTGTCATGGACAGAGCAAGCAGCACTAATTGGAATAATTGCAGTTGGAGCTTGTTTATTAATGATAGGTGGAGAGTTTGACTTATCAGTAGGTTCAATGATTGGATTTTCTGGAATTATAATGGCAATTATGACAGTAGAATATGGGATTCCTGCTTGGATTTCTATTATTACTGCGTTTATTATTGCGAGTGGAATAGGGTTTTTAAATGGATATATAGTTGTTAAAACAAAATTACCCTCATTTATTGTTACCTTAGCTTCTTTATTTATTTTAAGAGGACTTACGGTTGCAATTTCAAGATTATTAACGGATCAAACTTTAGTTGGTGGAGTTAAAGAAGCCTCAGAGGGAGATTGGTTAGCTTCATTATTTGGAGGAGAAGCTTTTACAGGTTTATTTACTTATTTTGCTGAAATGGGAATGATTGCTACTTATGATGATGGTACACCTGTTGTTACTGGTATTAAAATGTTATTGGTATGGTGGATTGCACTTACTGTTATTGGTGTAGTTATTTTACGATTAACAAAATATGGAAATTGGATTTATGCTACTGGTGGAGATGAACAAGCTTCTAAGAATATGGGAGTTCCAACAGATAAAGTAAAGATTCTATTATTTATGGGAACAGCTGTTTGTGCTACTATTTTTGCAGCGTGTCAAGTATTTGATTATGGATCAGCAGATGCACAAAGAGGTTTGTTAAAAGAATTTGAAGCCATTATTGCAGTTGTTATGGGTGGAGCATTATTAACAGGTGGATATGGAACCGTAATTGGTGCATCATTGGGTGCTTTAATCTTTGGAATTGTAAATATTGGTATTTCATATACTTCTATTGATAGTGATTGGTTTAGAGTATTTTTAGGACTGATGTTATTGGGTGCTGTTATGTTAAGTAATAGTGTCAGAAAAAAGATTATGAGAAGTTAATGATGAGAACGCCAATTATACAAATTAAAGACGTAAAAAAACGTTTTGGGAATGTTATTGCATTAAATGGAATTTCAATGGATCTTTATCCTGGGGAAGTAATGTGTTTATTAGGTGACAATGGTGCGGGTAAATCTACCTTAATTAAAACACTTGCAGGGGTTCATCCTAAAACCTCTGGAGAATACAAAATAGATGGAAAAGATGTTGTAGATCCAAGTCCTGAAAAACTGTTAAATGCAGGAATTGCTACGGTATACCAAGATTTATCTACTATTCCTTTGATGTCAATTTCAAGAAATTTTTTTCTTGGACGTGAAGATGTTATTGAAAAAAGATGGGGACCTATAAAAGTATTGGATTTTAAAAAAGCAGACAAAATTGCTTTTGATGCCATGAAAGAAATTGGTATTAATATTAGAGAAGCTTCTCAAGCTGTTGGAACACTTTCAGGTGGAGAAAGGCAGTGTTTAGCTATTGCAAAAGCTGTTTATTTTGGAGCAAAGGTTCTTATTTTAGATGAACCTACATCAGCACTTGGGGTGGCGCAATCTTCAATGGTTTTAAAATATATTTTACAAGCAAAAGCCAAGGGCCTAGCAGTTATTTTTATTACTCATAATGTGTATCATGCATTTGCAGTAGGAGATAGGTTTACTATTTTAAACAGAGGTCAAACCTTTGGAACGTATGATAAAGCTGGTGTAACAGTTGCAGAACTGCAAGAAAAAATGGCTGGTGGAAAAGTAATACAAGATTTAAGTGAAGAGTTAGGTGAAGACTCTAAAAACTTATAAGAAATAAGGAGAAGTAGAAGTATGGGAACTATTAGATTAACGGTTGGACAAGCAATTATCAAATTCTTAAACAATCAATACATACAAACAGATACTGGGGTTCAAAAGTACATAAATGGTACTTTTGGAATCTTTGGACATGGAAATGTAACATGTATAGCAGAAGCTTTATATGACATAAAAGAGGAATTCCCAACATACAGAGGACAAAATGAGCAATCAATGGCTTTAGCCGCCATTGCATATGCAAGAGCAAAAAACAGAGAACAAATTATGCTTGTTACTACTTCAGTAGGACCAGGAGCAACCAATATGATTACTGCTGCTGGTGTTGCGTATACGAATTCTTTGCCTTTATTGATGTTAAGTGGAGATGTATTTGATAGTAGATTAAGCCACCCCGTACTTCAACAAATTGAAAATGAAAGAGATTCTACTTCAAGTGCTAGTGATTGTTTCAAAGCCATTACTAAGTACTGGGATAGAATAACTAATCCTGCTCAATTAATGCAGTCTTTGCCTCAAGCGATAGCTATGATGTTAGATCCACGTACATGTGGACCTGCATATATAGGCGTTTGTCAAGATACCCAAAGTATGGCATATGATTACCCTGAGTCTTTTTTTGCTAAGAAAATACATAAACTAGTACGTAGCAGAGCAGATAAAGAAGAAATAAATGAAGCAGTTCGAATAATTAAAGCAGCAAAAAAACCAGTAATTATTGCAGGGGGTGGTGTTTTATTATCAAATGCAAGTGAAGTTTTAAATGATTTAGCCCTTCAATGTCAAATTCCTTATGGTACAACGGTATCAGGAAAAACTGCTTTTTTAGCAAATGAAGAATTAAATATAGGTCCTGTTGGTGTTCCTGGAACTAAAGCAATTAATGCTTTACTTAATGAAGCAGATGTTGTTATAAATATAGGTACACGTTTACAAGATTTTACAACGGGTTCATGGTCAATATTTAAAAATGAAGATGTGAAATTTGTATCAATTAATGCTTCACGATTTGATGCTATTAAACATAATAGTCATTGTGTTGTAGGTGATGCAAAAGAAATAATTAAAGAATTATGTGAAGAATTAAAAGATTATAAAGCAGACATAAAATTAATTAACCAAGCAAAAGAAAATAAAAAAATTTATTTAAAATATGTAGAAGACAAAATTAATGAAAAAAATGACATTCCTTCTTATGCTAATGTAGTTGGAATTATTAATAAATTAGCCACGGAAAAAGACAGGGTAATTACAGCAGCTGGAGGATTACCTGGGGAAGTTAATACTATTTGGCAAAGCAAAGGTTTTAATACAATTGACAATGAGTATGGTTTTTCTTGTATGGGTTATGAAGTATCTGGTGGATATGGAAGCGCTATTGCGAATAAAGAGGGACAAAACATTGTATTTACAGGTGATGGCTCGTATATGATGCTTAATACTGAGATTTATTCTTCTGTATTATCTGGAGACAAAATGATTGTTATTGTTTGTGATAATCAAGGGTATGCGGTTATCAATCGTCTACAAATAAATCAAGGAGCAGAGCCTTTTAATAATTTAATACAAGATTGTAAATTAGCAGGAGATCCTTTTGGAGTTGATTATGTACAACATGCCAAAGCTATGGGCGCAAATGGTGAATTTGTATCAAAGATTGAAGATTTAGAAGAAGCATTTTTACGAGCAAAAGCATCAAGTAAAACCTATGTACTTCATATTGAAGTTTCAAAATATAATTGGAGTGAACATGGAGATGCTTGGTGGGAAGTAGGCGTGCCAGAAGTTTCAAAAAAAGAAAAAATTGTAGCAGCCAGAAAAAACTATGAAGAAAATGTAAAAGCACAAAGAAAAGGAGTATAGATGGAAGTAAAATTAGCGATAGCACCTATTGCATGGTCAAATGATGATTTACCACAATTAGGGGGAAATACTCCTTTGGAAACATGTTTAAGCCAAACCAGAGAAGCTGGTTATGTAGGTACTGAAATGGGTGGAAAATTTCCTCAAGATAAAAAAGAGTTAAAAAAAGTATTAGAAGATTTTGATTTAGAACTTGCAGGTTCATGGTTTTCTGGAAATTTATTATCTCAAAGCGTAGAACAAGAGTTAAAAGATTTAGACGTTTTTATTGATAATAAATTATACGCAGGGTGTAAAGTAGTTGTTTATTGTGAATGCTCAAATACAATTCAAGGAAAACAAGAAATAGCTTTAAGTAAAAAACCTGTTTTAAGTGAAGATGAAATGAAAAATTATGCCAAGAAATATAATACCTTATATGATTTTGCAAAATCTAAGGGTGCTATTTTAACTTACCATCATCATATGGGAACGATTATTCAAAATGAAAATGAAATTGATATGTTTTTAAAATATACAAAAGATGAAGTTGGTTTATCTTTTGATACAGGACATATATATTTTGCAGGTGGAAATCCACTTGATATGATAAAAAAACATAAAAATAGAATTTCTCATGTGCATTTAAAAGATGTTAGAGAAGAAGTGAAAAAAGAAGTATTAAAAAAAGATACTTCTTTTATTGATGCTGTTTTAGCAGGGGTTTATACTGTACCAGGAGATGGAATCATTGATTTTTCTCCTATTGTTGACGTATTAAAAGAGATTAATTACGAGGGTTGGATAGTTGTTGAAGCGGAACAAGATCCAGAACTAGCTAATCCATTTGTTTATGCTAAAAAAGCATTTGCGTATATAAATAAAATATTATAAGGGTAAAAGATGAAAGAAATAGGTGTTGGAATTATTGGAATGGGTTGGATGGGTGAAGCTCATTCAAATGCGTATAATAATATTAAAGCGAAATTTGCTTCTTTAAATGTGAGTCCTAAATTAATTATTTGTAGTGAGATTATAGAAGAGAGAGCGCAAGCGGCTAAAAGAAGATTTGGCTTTGAGAAGTGTACTACGGATTGGAAAAAAGTAGTAGAAGATCCGGCTGTTGATATTGTAGATATTACAGCACCAAATTCTCTGCATTTAGAAATGATTGAATATTGTATTAAACACAAAAAACATATTAACTGTGAAAAACCAGTGGGTGCTTTTCCTGATGATACGATTAAAGCTTATGAACTGGTAAAAGATTATGAAAAAGAAACTTTTGTGGGTTATAACTACAGATGGTCTCCTTTGGTTCAAGAAGCAAAAAAACTTATAGAAGATGGAGCTATTGGGGAGTTAAGACATTTTAGAGGAAGATTCTTTTCTTGTTATGCTGCAGATGAATTGGGATTTTATTCATGGAGATTTGAAAAAGAGAATGGGCATGGTGCTTTGACCGATATTATGTCACATGCTGTAGATATGGCCATTAATTTAATGGGTGAAATAAGTGAAGTTCAAGGGGTAATGGATACTTTTATAAAACAACGTCCAATAGCCCCTGCAGGTGCTTCTCACTATGCGAAGGGTTCAAAAAACGATGAAATGAAAGACGTTACGAATGATGATTACGTCAATGCCATTGTTAAATTTAAAAATGGAGCAAGAGGTTATATTGATTCTTCAAGAGCTTTTTATGGACCAACGTCTGAAATGACTTTTGAAGTACATGGTTCAAAAGGAAGTATTAAATGGAACTTTGAAGAAATGAATACCTTAAATCTTTATATTCATGAAGAAGGTAAACAAAATGGGTATCGAAAGATTTATTCCTCTCCTCTTCATTCTAATCACGGTAATTTTAATCCATCAGATGGTTCTGGTTTGGGTTATGAAGATTTAAAAGCGATTGAAGCTGCTAATTTTCTTAATGTAATTGTGCACAATGATAAGAGTAAAAAAGTGAATTTTGAAGATGCAAAAAATGTTGCTCTTGTTTTAAATGCAATTATAGAATCCAATGAAAATAAAACAGTAGTTAGTTTATAAGGAAAAAAGATGGCAGAGCAAAAAAAATTACGAAGTTTACGATGGTTTGAAAAAGATGATTTAAGAAGTTTTGGACATCGTTCACGGGTAAATCAAATGGGATATGAACCAGAAGAATATATTGGAAAACCTATTATTGCTATTATTAATCCGTGGAATGAATTTAATACTTGCCATACTCATTTTCCTCAGCGTGTAGCAGATATTAAAAGAGGAATTTTACAAGCAGGAGGTTTCCCTATTGAAATACCCGTTCTAAGTTTGGGGGAACAATTAATTAAACCTACTTCTATGATGTACAGAAATTTATTAGCAATGGAAGTGGAAGAAGTATTAAAAGCTCATCCTGTTGATGGTTGTGTTGTTATGGGAGGCTGTGATAAAACTACGCCTGCTGTGTTAATGGGAGCTATTTCTTTTAACATTCCAACAGTATATATGCCAGCAGGGGCAATGCTTGGAGGAAACTATCAAGGTAAAGTCGTAGCTTCTGGAACTGATGTGTGGAAAGCTTGGGAGAAAAAACAAGCAGGTATGTTAGATGAGTGTCAATGGCGTGCACTGGAATTTGGAATTGCACGTTCAGCTGGTACGTGTATGAGTATGGGAACGGCTGCTACTATGATGATTTTAGCAGAAACCTTAGGTTTTGGACTTCCTGGAAGTTCAAGCATTCCTGCTGTTGATTCTTCTCATATACGAATGGCAAGAAATTGCGGAATTCAAGCCGTTGAACTCGTTAAACAAGATTTTAAACCTCAAGATATGTTGAGCAAAGAATCTTTTGAAAATGCCATTGTTGTTTTAAATGCTATTGGGGGTTCTACCAATGGAATTATTCATTTAATTGCAATGGCTAAACGGGCGAATATTGATATTACTTTAGCCGATTTTGAACGAATATCGAATGATATTCCTTTGATTTTAAATTTACAACCTTCGGGAAAATATGTAATGGAAGATTTTTATTACGCAGGAGGAACAAAAGCCTTGTATACGGAACTTAAATCAAAATTACATGATATTAAAACAGTCAATTTAAAATCTTTTTATGAAAATATAAAAGACAGTGTCAATTACAATGAAGATGTGATCCAAAGTCTTTCTAAACCTTTAAATAAATTGGGCTCTATTGCTGTCTTACGTGGTAATTTAGCGCTAAATGGTGCAATTATTAAACAAACGGCTTGTGAACCAAGATTGTTAAAACATACAGGAAAAGCACTGGTTTACAAAGATATCAAAACCTTAAAAGAAGAGATTGATAATGAAGATTTAGATGTAGATGAAAACACTGTTTTAATCTTACAAAATGCAGGACCCCAAGGGGCTCCTGGAATGCCAGAGTGGGGACAATTACCTGTTCCTAAAAAACTTTTAAAACAAGGTATTACGGATATTGTAAGAATTTCAGATGCCAGAATGAGCGGAACTTCTTATGGTACGTGTATTTTACATGTTTCTCCTGAGTCTTATATTGGTGGAAATTTAGGTTTGGTACAAACAGGAGATATGATTCATTTAGATGTTAAAAATAGAATTATTGAAGTTCTATTAAGTGATGAAGTATTAGAGGGCAGGCGAAAAGAGTATGTCCAAGAAAAAAGAGATTATGACAGCGGATATACTCATTTATACACCTCTCACGTATTACAAGCGCATGAAGGTTGTGATTTTGATTTTTTAGCACGTGGTAATAGAGCTGGGATAGAACCGAAAATATTTTAAAACAAGGAAACAAATAATGATAAATGTAGGGATTTTAGGAGCAGGGCGAATTGGAAAAGTACATGCTTTAAGTTTAAAGAAAATAGCAGGGGTGAACGTAAAAAGTGTTGCGGATCCTTATTTAGATGAAGAATGGGCTATTTCACAAGGTATAGAAAACAGATATAAAGATGTTGAAGAAATTTTAAATGATGAGAGTATTGATGCTGTTTATATTTGTACACCAACAGACAGTCATGCTGATTTAATTATAAAAGCATCCAAAAAAGGTAAAGCAATCTTTTGTGAAAAACCAGTGGATTTAGATATTGAAAGAATACTAAAAGTACAAGAAATTTTGTCCGTAAATAAGACTGTCTTTCAAATTGGTTTTAACAGAAGATTTGATAAAAATTTTAAAAAAATATCTGAACTGGTAAAAAGTGATGCTTTAGGGGATTTATTGTCTTTAAAAGTAGTTTCACGAGATCCTTCTGCACCTCCACGCTCTTATGTTGAATCATCAGGAGGACTGTTTTTGGATATGACCATTCATGATTTTGATATGGTACGATTTTTATCCCATCAAAATATTACTGAAATCAATGCAAAAGGGGCGTCTTTAATTACAGATTATTCTGATATTGATATTGATACTGCCATGATTACAATGACGCTGGAAAATGGTGGTTTTGCAATGATAGAGAATTGTAGAGCAACAACGTATGGTTATGATCAAAGAGTAGAAGCTTTTGGAACAAAAGGCAATGCCAATTGTAATAATATTTTTGATAACTCAGTTGAAGTTACGAATGAAGAAGGCACTTCAAGTGATAAACCTATGTATTTTTTCCTAGAAAGATATGAAGATGCATATTATCAAGAAAGTGTTGCTTTCATAGCTTGTATTCAAGATAAAAAAGCAGTAAGTGTTGGCATAGAAGATGCGCTGGAATCTGCACTGATGGCATTTGCTGCAAAAAGATCATTAGATGAAAACAGAAATGTTCGCATTAATGAAATAAGAGAAGAATTTAATATAAAGGTTAAATAATGAAAATGTATGAAGAATATGGTTTATATATTAATAGTGAATGGGTAAAAGGGGATAATGGCGTTTTTGATGTTATAAATCCTTATGATGAATCCGTAATTGGGCAAGCTCCTATTGCTTCACCAGAACAAGTTACACTTGCAATTGATGCTTCTATGCATGCGTTAAAAGAGTGGAATGCAATGCATTCATGGGATCGAGCAGATAAGATTATGAATATTGCTGATAATTTAAAAGTAAATGAAGAAGAGATAGCTTATACCATTTCTTTAGAAACGGGTAAACCTTTGGTACAAGCCAAAAGAGAAGTAGCTTTAAGTATTGATCAATTTATTTGGTTTTCAGAGCAAACAAAAAGAATTTATGGAAAAACCATTGAAAGTAGGGTTCCTAATACTACTGTAAAAGTAGAGCACTCTGCTATTGGTACAGTTGCAGCGTTTTCTTCTTGGAATTTCCCCATTTTATTAATGGCTAGAAAATTAGCACCTGCTTTAGCTGCTGGTTGCCCTATGATTTTACGCTCTACTGATGTGGCACCTTTAACAGGAATGAAACTAATAGAAGCGTGTCATGATGCAGGATTACCAAAAGGTTTGGTTTCTTTTCTTTGCGGAAGTGCAAGGGCTTTAAGTCCTAGAATTATGAATGACCCCCGCGTTCGAAAACTTTCACTTACTGGTTCTACAATGGTAGGGCAAAAACTTATTGAATCTTCTGCAATTACTTTGAAAAAAGTGACAATGGAATTAGGTGGACATGCTCCTGTAATTGTTCATGCAGATGCTGATATTAAAAAAGCAGCTACTTTATGTGCAGCTGTAAAATTTGCCAATGCGGGACAAGTATGTGTATCACCTACGCGATTTTATATTCATGAAAGTAAAATGGATGAATTTTGTGAGGTAATGGTAACAGAAGTTAAAAAACATGTTTTAGGTTCTGGTTTAGATGAAAAAACAACAATGGGTCCTTTGGTTCATGCAAGAAGAAGAGAAGAGATTGAATCTTTCTTAGAAAAAGTAGCTGTTCAAGGTGGTACTATTTTAACGGGTGGAAAAAGACCAGAAGGTTTTAGCAAAGGTTTCTTTTTTGAGCCAACAGTAATACGAGATCTTCCTAATAATTCTTTTTTATTGTGCAATGAAATTTTTGGACCTATTGCATTGATTCAAAGTTTCAAGACTTATGACGAAGTTATTAAAAAAGCCAATTCAACTGAATATGCTTTGGCTTCTTATACTTTTACTAAATCTTTAGAATTAGCCAATAGAACGTCAAGTGATTTAGTAGCGGGAATGGTGGGAGTAAATTCTTTTGCCCTAGCTGCTGCTGAAGTTCCTTTTGGTGGAATCCAAGCCAGTGGTTTTGGACGTGAAAGTGGAGAAGAAGGAATGTATGAATATATGAATACAAAAATAATTACCACACAATTTGCCTAAGGAATAATAATGAAAAACCATCAACTTATAAAAGCCTGGGAAAATAGACAAACAACCTTAAATGGTTGGTTGTCTATGCCAGAAGCTTTTAGTGCAGAAATAATGGCCCATCAAGGTTTTGACTCTTTAACAATAGATATGCAACATGGAATTAATGATTATTTAAAAGCGGTTGATATGTTAAGAGCTATTAATACTACCAGTACTACTACCATGGTAAGAGTACCTTGGTTAGATCCTGCTCATGTTATGAAAATTTTGGATGCGGGGGTTGATGGTATTATTTGTCCTATGATTAATAATAAAGAAGAAGCGCAAAAACTTGTTGAATATTCTTATTATCCGCCCATGGGAAAAAGAAGTTTTGGTCCTATTCGTGCGAAATATGTTTTTGAAGGAAATTATGCGCAAATTGCTAATAATTCTATCTTAATAGTAGCTATGATTGAAACAAAAGAAGCCTTAGATAATTTAGAAGATATTTTAAGTGTAGAAGGTATTGATGCTGTTTATATTGGACCTGCTGATTTGTCTTTTAATTTAGGTTATGAACCAAAATTTGATCAAGAAGAAGCTTTTGTTCTTGAAACCATTAAACATATTTTAAAAACAGCTAAAAAATATAATAAATATGCAGGTATTCATAATGCTACGGTCGAATACGCTTTGAAAATGAAAGCACTTGGTTTTGATTTTGTAACTGTTGGTTCTGATGCTAACTTTATGATAAAAGCAGCCAATGAAGTCTCTTCGGCTTTTCATAACAAAAACAAAGAAAAAAATTCCTCGTATTAAACAGTGCTTTAGTCCCTAAGCTAAAGCACAAAAGAAGAGATCTATATAAATCTCTTCTTTTTTTAATATTCTAAGTCAAAATGCATTTTGACTTGTCTTAAATTATTTCCATATTTCTAAAAATATAATCTAAAATAAATATATGAATCAAAATAAAGGCAGGAGCTTATTTTTTTGCTACAGAACTAGGTGTTATGACGCCCTTTTATTCTTCTTCCACAATGCCCTTAATATTAGGACTTTTAAATGCCAGAGCTTTCTTTTGAGCTATTATGACGTTTTATCTGACTGTTTGATAAATATCATTTTTTAAAAGAGTGCTTAGCTATTGTTTTGTATTATTTACTATGAGATTTTAAACCTTATTTCTCTAGAGCTTAAAACCCGTGCAGTATAAGAATTGATATTTAGTTTTTTAATCTTGTATATTTATTCCTCTCTTCCATGAGAAAAAATAATCGCATACTTGAATCACTTTGTTAATAATTTATTAATGTAATTTGCAAATAAGTAAATAGTATATTAGGAAAAAAAAGATATGTAGTTTTAAAATGTTTATCAAGTGGTGGCGCGAGACAGAATCGAACTGTCGACACAAGGATTTTCAGTCCTTTGCTCTACCGACTGAGCTATCGAGCCACTGTATGAGTATTAAATTTTGATTGTTGTAATTTTATAATGGAGGAGAACAAGGGATTCGAACCCTCGGAGGTGTGACCCTCGCCGGTTTTCAAAACCGGTACATTCGACCAACTCTGTCAATTCTCCAACATGTTAACTATAGGAAGTAGTTAAAATATTTTAAATCATATCGTCTATGATTTTTGTTTTCTAAAATGAAATATACATTTCATTTCTCAATAATGTTCCTGTCAATATTGGACTAAATTTTTTATATCATAAAATGATATTAAAATTCACAAAAAAAACAATGTCTTAACATTATTTTTAGTGTTCATGGTGCGAACGGTCGGAATTGAACCGACACTCTGAAACCAGAATTGGATTTTAAGTCCAACGCGTCTACCAATTCCGCCACGCTCGCATTTTTAAAGGTAGTAATATAAAATATAATGTTAAATAAATTCAAATGGTGGCGCGAGACAGAATCGAACTGTCGAC
>JABSPO010000144.1 GCA_013214625.1 Flavobacteriaceae bacterium | reverse complement strand
AAGATAAACGTGCACCAGCCTTCAACTCTTTACGAGTAAAATGAGGCACTTCCGTAGGCAATGCTTCACCACCACCATCGTGTACATGGCATTCACATTGTATACAAGTTCCACCACCACCACAAGCTGATGGTAAAAATATTTTTTGTGCGCTTAACGTAGATAATAAGGTCTCCCCTGATGCTACTTCAATTTCTCTTTCTCCGTTAATAGTAATTTTAACGCTTCCTGATGGCAATAATTTATCTTTTGCAAAGATTAGTATTAAAACCAACGACAATACCAAAATAAACAATGCTATTACTGTAATAGCAATTGCTCCTCCTGTTGATGCTAAATATATCATAATTAGTTTACAGATTTTGTGTTTGTATTAACCGCTAAAGTTTCTGTTTTTTCAACCTTAACTACAGCAGTTTTCTTTTCTTCTTTTTTAGCTTCACCGTCACCACCAGTTAACATTCCTCCAAAACTATTGAAACCAATAGCCATAAGACCTGTTATGATAAATGTAATTCCTAAACCTCGTAAGGCAGGTGGCACATTTGAGTAACGTATTTTTTCACGAATAGCTGCAATTGCTAAAATTGCTAAGAACCAACCAATTCCTGATCCAACTCCGTAAACGGTAGCATGACCAATAGTAGGAAATTCTTTCTGTTGCATGAATAACGACCCTCCTAAAATAGCACAGTTTACCGCGATAAGTGGTAAGAAAATACCTAAAGAGTTGTATAATGATGGAGAAAACTTCTCTACAATAATCTCAACTAATTGTACCATTGTAGCAATGGTTGCAATAAATAAGATAAATGTCAAGAAACTTAAATCGTATTCAGCATATTCAGGTCCTAACCAAGCTAAAGCTCCATCTTGTAATAAATACTGATCTAATAACCAGTTTAAAGGCATTGTAATTGCCAATACGAAAATAACCGCTACTCCAAGACCTACCGCTGTAGATACTTTTTTAGATACTGCTAAGTACGAACACATTCCTAAGAAATATGTAAATACCATATTTTCTATAAATATCGATTTTAATAATAATTCTAAATATTCCATGTTTTATAAGTTTTAGTTTTTATAACCGCTTCGACAAGCTCAGCGTGACATAAAAATTACTAAATCGCCTAGTGGTCTTCTACTAAAGCTGGATTTTTACTACGTTGTACCCAAATAATAATTCCCACTACTATTAATGCCATTGGCGATAATACCATGAAACCATTATTTTCATATCCTAAAGCATATAAACCCGTTTTCTCTATTGGATCTCCAAATACCTGAAAACCTAATAAAGTTCCTGCACCGAACAATTCTCTAAAGAAAGCTACTATTACTAACAATACTCCATATCCAGCAGCATTACCTACTCCATCCAAAAATGAAGGCCAAGGCTTGTTTGCTAAAGCAAAAGCTTCAAAACGCCCCATGATAATACAGTTTGTAATAATCAATCCAATAAAAGCTCCTAAATCCTTACTTAATGGATACGAATATGCTTTTAATACTAGATCTACAATAATTACTAATGTAGCAACAACTATTAACTGAACAATAATTCTAATTTTAGAAGGAATGATATTTCTCATTAAAGAGATCAATACATTTCCTGCTCCTAAAACGAATATTACTGATATCGCCATAATAATAGATGGCTTTATCTGTGCAGTAATTGCTAAAGCTGAACAAATCCCTAATACCTGAATAGTTACTGGGTTACTATCTGATAATGGATCTAAAATTAATCCTTTGTGTTTTTTTGACAATCCCATAATATTAGTTCTTTAAGGTTTTAAAATATGGCACATACAACTTCAATCCTTTATTGATCATAGCAGAAATTCCATCGCCAGTAATTGTAGCACCTGCCATAGCATCTACTGCATTATCGGTTTTTCTTTCATTTTTAGGGTCTAAATTCCCTTTCTTGACAGCGATCCCTTTAAAAACACCAGCAGCATCAAATAAATGCTCCCCTGCGAAATCATCTCTAAAAAATGACTCCTTTATATTAGCTCCTAAACCAGGAGTTTCACTAGAGTGATCAAAAAATGCACCTTGAACAACCATGTTTTTATCTAAAGACATGTATGCCCAAACTGGTCCCCAAAGTCCATTTCCTCTAATAGGAATGATATAAAAGCTTTCACCATCTTTCTTTCCGATAAACAATGGTAACTGTTGTTCGTAAGAAGCGTTGGCCTTTACCTTATCCTGCTCTTTCTTTACTTCAATTTTAAAAGCAGCTTCCGTTTTAGTTGCAACAGCCCCCTTTACAATGTACTGCTCAGCACCAATAAAATCACTAAACAATGCTTCCGCTTTATCTGCGGGCGTAAATCCATTTTTATCTTGAGCATCAGTAACACCCATAGCAAACAGGATGTTTTGCATTTTATCGATTCTCTTATTAGCCTTTATATTCGGACTTAACACCGAAGAAATCCCTGCTAATAAAGAACCTACTACAATTACCATCACGATTGAAAAGATAATTGTGTACGAATTTTTACTTGTATCTATAGACATAACTATGCTGTTTTTAAACGTTTTAATCGCTTCTTTACATTTCCTTGAACCACATAATGGTCAATTGTTGGAGCAAAAACATTCATTAATAAAATAGCTAACATTACTCCTTCTGGGAAGGCTGGGTTGAACACACGAATCATCACTGATAAGAAACCAATTAAGAAACCGTAAATCCATTTTCCTTTGTTTGTTTGAGCTGCTGACACAGGATCCGTAGCCATAAAAACAACACCAAATGCTAATCCTCCAACTAATAAATGTTGCCAATAAGGCAAATTCATTAAAGCGAAGAATTTTGTTCCTTCCATAGAAGGTGCAATTTGATTAAATATTAATCCCATTATTAAAGACCCAACTACGGCAGATAACATAATTCTCCAAGAACCAATTTTAGTAAAGATTAAGAATAATCCTGCTAATAAAATTAATAATGTAGATGTCTCTCCTACAGAACCCGGCATAAAACCAAAGAACATATCCATTACACTGGTATCATGACCAGCAATTGTTAAGGTTTCTTTTCCTTGAGCCATTGCCCCTAAAATTGTTTCTCCTGAAAAAGCATCTGGTGTTCCAGTAGCTGCAGTAGCTCCTTCAACCCATACTTTATCCCCTGTCATCCATGTTGGATATGCGAAGAATAAAAATGCTCTTACTGTTAAAGCAGGATTCAGGATATTCATTCCTGTTCCTCCAAAAACTTCTTTTCCAATTACAACTCCAAATACAACCGCTACCCCTAACATCCACAATGGAATATCAACAGGAACAATTAATGGGATTAACATCCCAGATACTAAGTACCCTTCTTCTATTTCGTGCCCCTTTATGATCGCAAAAATAAATTCTACTCCAAGACCAACAACATAAGAAACCAATACTAATGGTAAAATTTTACCAGCACCCAACAAGAAGTTATCCATTGTCCAGAATTCAGGACTTAAAAAACCACTAGTAGCCGCTTGAATATCACCAGCAGCTAAATAATGTTGGTAACCAGCATTAAACATACCGAATATTAAACATGGCACTAAAGCCATGATTACCGTATTCATTGTACGTTTTAAATCGTCCGCTACACGAATATGACTTCCCGAATGAGTTACCTCATTTGGCAAATATATAAACGTATGTAACGCATTAAAAGCAGGAGCCATCTTGGTTCCTTTATACTTTTCTTTTAAATTATGTAAATTACTTTTTAAGCTCATAGCGTTATCCTATTTCTTTATACATTAAGTCTAACCCTTCTCTAATAATTTGCTGATGTGGCTGCTTAGACACACAAACAAACTCAGTTAAAGCGAAATCTTCTGGTGCAACTTCATACATGCCTAAAACTTCCATTTCGTCTAAATCCTTTACCATACACGCTTTTAACACTTGCATTGGATACATATCTAACGGGAATACTTCTTCAAAAGAACCCGTAACAACAAATGCTCTGTGCTCTCCGTTTGTATTTGTATTTAAGTCAAACTTTTTATTTGGCATCATCCAAGAAAAAGTCATTGCTCTTGAAGTAGACACTTTATTAAATACTGGCTTGTTCCAACCAAATAAGTCATAATCATCTCCCTCAGGAATTACCGTAACTGTATTGTTGTAATACCCTAAATATCCATCAGGATTTACTTTAGCTCCAGTTAATACATCACCACCGATAACACGAATGTTTTCAGTATGTACTCCAGAAGCGTATACAAACGCAGCTACTTCCGATCCTATTTTAGTTTTGTAGTATTTTGGCTTTTTAACAGAAGAACCAACTAAAGCAATAGTACGTTCTGCATTAAACTTACCAGTTAACAATAACTCACCAATGATTACTAAATCCTGTGGCGTTACTGTCCAAACTACTTCCCCTTTATTAACAGGATCAATTTTATTAATCTGCGTACCTACATTCCCCGAAGGATGTGGCCCAGATACATTATGCAATGTAATACCGCTTAACCCTGATAAAGGAGAATTTGATTTCTTCCCTACAGAAACATGTACTGCACCTTCCGTTAATTTACCTAAAGCAGTTACTGCAGCTTGCAATTCAGCTTCTTTACCTGCTAATACGTAATCGTAATCAGCGGCTAAAGGAGCACTTGCATAAGCAGAAACAAAAATAGCCTTTGGAGCAACTTCTGGATTTGCAATTACAGCATACGGACGTTGGTTGATAAACGGCCAACAACCTGTTGCTAATAAATGGTTTTTAATAGTTTCAGCATTTGCAGTGTCAACGTTAATACTAGATACACTAGTATATTGTTGTTCTTTATCTGCACTGATTTTGATGGTTAGAATTCTTCTTCTGTCTCCACGAACAATCTCTAAAATTTCACCACTAACTGGAGCAGCAAATTTCATAGCCTCATTAGTTTTGTTATAAAACACAGCTTCACCAGCTTGTACTTTATCACCAACTTTTTTAAGCATTTTTGGGATTATTCCATGAAAATCTGAAAGCTGAATTGCGTAAACATTACTTGCTATAGCTTGCACCGTGTCTTTTTCGGCGGCACCAACAAGTTTAATGTCAAACCCTTTTCGTATACGAATGTCTTTGGACATAATTGAGTAGATTTTTCTAAAAAATTCGAGCCAAATTTACAATTTAATAGCCAACTCTTAAAATTGTGTTAACTCAAATTTCCTTATTTATAGTTTTTCTAAATAACTTGTTTGAAAAGAAAAATAGTGTGGTACGAAATTTGTCTATATTTACACTCAAACATATTTATCAATGCGATTAATTTTTACACTCATCATATTATTGAGCGTTAGCATAAGCTACTCACAATCAACTAACGAAGTTGCACCACCGCCATACATTAAAACTATCATTTTACAGGAACTAACCTCGGAAAGACAAATACCATTAATTCAACTTGGCAAAACACTTCGCTTTTCTTTTGATGACATCAATGGTGATGAAGCTGATTATTACTACAAAATTTCACACAGAAATTTTGACTGGACAACATCTCCTCTAGCTAAAAGCGAATACATGAGAGGGATGGACGACCAACACATTCAAGAATACGAAAACTCATTCAACACCTTACAGCTATACTCTCACTACAAACTACAAATTCCAAATAGTGATTTAAGAATTATTAAAACAGGTAATTATTTTCTAGAAATATATGATGATAACGAGGAACTACTCTTTTCGAAAAAATTCATCGTATACCAAAATAATGCGAGCGTTAGCGTTGAAATAAAGCGATCAAGAAACCTTAGTTTTATTAATGAGAAACAAATAGTTCAGTTCACCATTAAACCTCGAAATAATTTTTTTATCAACCCAAAAAGGTCTGTAAAAACACTTATATTCAAAAACAACAACATCAACGATTGCATCACTAACCTGAAGCCACAATACACTATCGGCAACACATTAATGTACCGTTATGACCAAGAAGCTGCTTTTTGGGCTGGAAATGAATATTTTTATTATGATAACAAAAATATCCGAGGAGGGAGTATTAGTATTAGAAGTTTCGACTTAAACAACCTCTACCACAACAGACTTTACACCAATACCTCCAGAAGACATCAACCATACACATACAACCCTGATATAAATGGCGGTTATGTAGTCCGAAATTTAAACGCCGACAACCACAATATTGAAGCTGATTACGTAAAAATGCATTTTTCATTAGAAAATTACGAAAACATGGGGGACAGAAAAATTTATGTTATTGGGAATTTCAATAATTACAAATTAGATGAATCATCTGAATTAAAATTCAATATCAATAAAGGGATTTACGAAAACACCTCAACCATTAAACAAGGCTTTGTGAATTATAAATTCATTACACATACAAACAATGAGGTTGACCACTCTTTAATTGACGGGAATTTTTATCAAACCGAAAACGAATACACCGTACTAGTGTACTACAAAAATATTGGTGATAGATATGATAAAGTAGTTGGTATCGGTAGCGCAAGCTCTATTAATATTAGTAATTAGAGGTTATAATGAAAATTTCATGATTACTAACTAATTTTAAAACGTTAAAATTCAATTTCAATTTCATACTCAATTCTAACCAATAACCAAGACAAAAACAAGAACCCAACTCCTAACAAAAATAAAATCACTACTTTTACACCGTAATACCCCTAGACTATGGTTGAACAAATCACACGAGGAATAAAAGTCTCAGTACAAACGAATTTTGAAGGTACATTTTATAAAAACTATAAAATGCACTTTGCCTTTGGATATGTGGTTACTATTGAGAATCAAAGCTCAGAATCTGTTCAATTAACTTCCAGACACTGGGAAATATACGACTCACTAAACAATACCGAAATTATTGATGGTGAAGGTGTTATTGGAAAGAAACCTGTTTTAAAACCTGGAGAGAAACACAGTTATGGTTCTGGATGTTTATTAGCATCACCATACGGATCAATGAAAGGTTTTTACAACATGATAAGCTTTAACTCTTCAAAAATATTTAAAGTAGCTATCCCTACATTTAAGTTAAGCGCTCCTTTTGCGCTTAATTAAAATCTCTCAAATACCCTAATTGCATTATTTTACTATCCTGCTCCACTGTACAATAGAAACAGTTAGAGTTATGAATTATTTTGAATTTCTTCTCTAAGGTGAAACCGTTTTTTGTAGTAAAAACAGCATCAATATCTATAGTTCCATTTGGTGAAATACGCCTGAATCGGAATTCATTATCATTTAATTTCGCATCGACAGTAAATTCATACCAAGCTCCTGCTGCTATACCCGATAACCATTGCGCATTTTTATGTAAACCATTAACAGATTTCGGAGTTAATGTTCCAATTAAATTTATCTGATGCTCTGGCAATCGATCAAAAAAGTATCTTTTATTTTCCTTAAACTGAGTAGACTCAAATTTTGAAATCACACCATCCCTAACCTCATACACTTGATTGTTCGTATCAGCTAACACTACATTCCCAACAGTACTTGGTGTGAAATTCTGAGAAGAAATCAATTTCTTTTTTATTCGCTGATTTGTAACTGAAGCAATTAATATTGTAGTTACAAAACGGGCACAATTACTTGCGTTTTTCACAAATGCTGCATACCGAATTGCTCCTTGTCGCTGCATTTTTTGAATATGTTTTTTTGCTTGCTCATAATCTATTTGATTACAAACAGAAGCAACTAATTTCCCTTCCCCGTGAGTTAATTTTGGGTTGACAGATAAAAATTCTAAAATTTCATTTAAATTCTGAATTCTATTATTTATAATTTTAGCCTTAATCGGAAATCTCAATTCCCTATCATACTTTTCTCCACGAACCCTACCATTCGGCTCGTTAGTAATATATCTTCCAAAATCATGATATTCTAAGTCACCTTTTTTTTTATCAATCAAAATCAAGGCAGCATGACCTGCTCGTAAATAGTTTTTCTTTCCTAGCCCAAAGTATTTCAAAAAAGGAGAATACCACTCATCAGAAACCATCACAATAGTTTCCGGATAGGCCATCACTACTATTATTCCTGTATTATTTACCATCAGACATCAACATTGAGTTAAACATTAATTCAGAAATACTATCATGTAATAAATCTTTATATACTACTTGGATATCTTCTTCGTTTTTCTCAAACATGGTGATACTTACTGTCTTCAGTAAACCTCTATCTATTTTCAAATCCAACATCGGATCCCCGACTCCATAGTGTTCATGAAAATACAATAGCTCTTCACTCGAAGAACCATTTTGACTTAGATACTCCTGAAACCATCGTTGACGAAACTCCTTCATTTCAGAATTATACAACGTAGACGAGCTCCATATTTTTGGCTCTAGTGGTAAGTCAGTAATTTGAGTATTTGTTCCATCCCAAATTAATTCAATTAATTTCAATTCAGAATTCCAATCAACTATCAATAATGTAAAAGGCTCTACCCCACTAAAGTCATACTTATTAATTTCAATAAACACATCATCGATTTCTAGTAATTCTTTTACTATAACTCCTCTACTTTTTTTATAACACGACTTCCTATCGTGCTTTACAAAGGCGCCATTTAACAAACAAAGCAATCTGTTTTTTGAACTCGCACCAATCCAAGTTCCTCCTGCAACTTCATCCTTTGGATACACAAATGAAATTCCATTATCCTCATACTGTTTGGGCGGTGTCGTTTTTCTATTAACCGCTTCATCTCTATTTGAAATGAGCATGAAATCTTTATTCCCTCTATAAATAAAACTTACTGTACACATATAAAAACCATAGTCTATGTATTACTACGCAACTTACAAAAAAATCCTCCTTTGATTAATATAAATTAAAAAAAGCTTATCACAAGCAAGCTCTTTATTTTAATAATAAGCAACATAAACATTGTTACAAATTAAAATTACTAACATTTATCTCACATTATCAACTTGGATAATTACCTATACTTAATTCTTGTAATTTTTTAGTATTTTTGACGACTCATAAACAATACAAATTTTTAGAACTTAAATATTATGTCAAAAGGTTTTTTCAATGTTCCAGACCCAGTAAACGAACCAGTAAAGTCGTACGCTCCTGGAACCCCAGAAAGAGAAGCTGTCACTAAACAATACGCTTCTTATTACAACGGATCAGTAGATGTACCATTATACATTGGTAAAGAAGAAGTTAGAACTGGAAATACCAGAAACATGACTTTACCACACGACCACAAACAAGTTGTTGGAACATATCATTTAGCTGAGAAAAAGCATATTGATAATGCTATTGCTGCTGCTTTAGAAGCAAGAGTTCAATGGTCGCAAATGCCTTGGGAACAAAGAGCTGCTATATTTTTACGTGCTGCTGATTTAATTGCAGGACCATATAGAGCAAAGATAAATGCTTCAACAATGATTGCACAGTCTAAAAATGTTTTTCAAGCTGAGATTGATGCGGCCTGTGAATTAATTGACTTTTTACGTTTTAACGTAAAATTCATGTCTGACATTTACAAAGACCAACCTGCCTCTTCAAACGGTGTTTGGAACAGAGTTGAATACAGACCTTTAGAAGGCTTTATTTACGCAATTACTCCGTTTAACTTTACTGCAATCGCTGCTAACCTACCTGCAAGTGCTGCCTTAATGGGGAACACTGTTGTTTGGAAACCAAGTGATCATCAAATATTTTCAGCGAAAGTAATTGTTGACATATTTAAAGAAGCTGGTGTGCCAGATGGTGTAATTAACGTTGTTTATGGTGACCCTGTTATGATTACTGATACTGTATTAGCAAGTCCTGATTTTGCAGGAATTCACTTTACAGGATCAACATATGTTTTCAAAGAAATTTGGAAGAAAATTGGAGAAAACATTCACAATTACAAAACATACCCAAAAATAGTTGGAGAAACTGGAGGGAAAGATTTTATCATTGCTCACCCAACTTCAAATACTAAGCAAGTAGCAACAGCTATCTCAAGAGGTGCTTTTGAATATCAAGGACAAAAATGCTCAGCAGCTTCAAGAGTTTACCTACCAAAATCTACTGCTACAGAAATAATTAATTACGTTAAAGAAGACGTTGCTTCTTTTAAAATGGGATCACCAGCAGATTTAAGTAATTTTATTACTGCTGTAATCCACGAAGGTTCTTTTGATAAATTAGTCTCTTATATTGATCAAGCTAGAAAAGATGATGATGCTGAAATAGTTGCTGGTGGAAATTACGATAAATCTAAAGGATACTTTATTGAGCCTACAGTAATCGTAACTACCAACCCTAACTATTCAACTATGGGAACTGAATTATTCGGACCTGTAGTTACTATTTATGTTTACGAAGATAAAGACTGGTCTGAAACATTAAAATTAGTTGATTCAACTTCTGAATACGCATTGACTGGTGCTGTTTTCTCTGAATGCAGATACGCTTTAGAAGAAGCTAACAAAGCATTACAAAACAGTGCGGGTAACTTCTATATTAATGACAAACCATCAGGAGCTGTTGTTGGACAACAACCATTTGGAGGAGCTAGAGCTTCTGGAACAAATGACAAAGCAGGATCTGCTCAAAACTTATTACGTTGGGTTTCTCCTCGTTTAATTAAGGAAACATTTGTAACCCCAATAGACTACAGATACCCTTTCTTAGGAGAGTAATCTGTGTTTTATATTTACACAAAAGGCTGTTCGTTATGAACAGCCTTTTTTATTTAGCAAATCTTACTTCAGCTAATTATTTATCAGAAAGCCTGTTTTTTTTATGGCTTATACTTTATTGGCAAATACACCACTTTTTTTGTTTCGAAAAACTCTTCTTCAAAAAAGTCAGTTAAATCCGTTATCTGAACTGACTGAAATAACGATAGTTCTTCCGTTAAATCACCTCCTTTTAAATAAAAAACACCGTTTCGAACGTCGTGATTTTGATCTTTCTTTATTTTTTTTCTAACCCAACCTACAAAATCAGTCATATTAGTAACCGCCCTACTCACTATAAAATCATATTTACCATCAACCAAGTGCGCACGTGTTTGTTCAACTTTTACATTAGTCAACCCTAAGGCATCAACCACACTCTGAACAACCTTTAATTTTTTTGCGATAATATCAATTAAATGAAATTCTACATCTGGATATAAGATCGCTAATGGTATTCCCGGAAAGCCTCCTCCAGTGCCCACATCAAGTACTGAGGCTCCTGGGTTAAACTTAACAACCTTAGCTATTCCTAAAGAATGTTGTACGTGTCTTACATACAACTCATCAATATCTTTCCTAGAAATTACGTTTATTTTACTATTCCAGTCTTTATACAAACCTTCTAATTGAGCGAACTGATCTAACTGTGTTTTCGTTAAATCAGGGAAATATTTAATTATTTCTTCCATTTAAAATACTATTTGCCCGCAAAATTAGTTAATAATTTTAGTAATTCTTAAACTTAAACAAGCAATTAAACAATTATATTGATAAATTTGCATAAAATAATAAACCTCAATCTCAACATAATGAATCCTACAATAAAATTTTCAAGAGTTGATTCTGCTAAGTTTTTTAAAACTTTGAACAAAAGAGTAAACACTTATTTTAAAGAAAACGAAATAAAGAAAACAGGTAACTGGAAGCTATATCTTAAAACCATAGTAATGTTTACCTTATTTCTTGCCCCTATGATACTAATCTTAACCGTAGACCTACCTACATGGTTACAACTTATTTTTGTTGTTATTATCGGTATTGGTATGGCGGGAGTTGGAATGAATGTAATGCACGATGCCAACCACGAAGCTTTCTCTAGCAAAAAATGGGTTAACAAGTTAATGGGAAGTAGTATTTATATTTTAGCTGGAAATGTATACAACTGGCAAGTACAACATAATGTTTTACATCACACCTATACCAACATACAAGGTCATGATGAAGATATTGATGCCGGTAGGATCATTCGTTTTTCACCACATTCAAAATGGCTTAAAATTCATCAATACCAAAAGTACTATTCTTTTGCATTATATGGTTTACTAACATTAAACTGGGCAATTACGACAGACTTTATTCAAACATCTAAATACTTAAAAAGGAAATTATCTTATGGTAAAGCTCCAAGTGCAACTACACAATGGACAAAATTAATCATCAGTAAAATAGTGTACTATTCATTATGGGTAGTTTTACCGTTATTTTTAGGCTTTGCATGGTGGAAAATTTTAATCGGCTTTGTTATAATGCATTACACAGCAGGTATCATACTAAGTGTTGTTTTTCAATTGGCTCACGTAATGCCAAATACGGAAACTCCAGCACCAGATGAAAGCGGAAACATGAAAAACACTTGGGCCATACACCAGTTATTTACCACTTCTAATTTTGCTCCTAAAAACTGGTTAGTTAGATTTTACACTGGCGGATTAAACAACCAAGTAGAACATCATTTATACTCAAACATTAGCCATATTCACTATAAAAAAATAGCGAAAATAGTTAAGGAAACCGCTCATGAATTTAGCTTACCATACAATGAGTATAAAACTATGGGTAGAGCAATAATTGAACATTACAATCAACTAAACTACCTAGGAAAAAAA
>JABSPO010000143.1 GCA_013214625.1 Flavobacteriaceae bacterium | reverse complement strand
TCCATATTATTGTTTGGTCATTACTTATTAAGTCAATAGTTTGTTGTATTCTATCATCAAAGCTGCGTTTTAAATCTCTATGTAATTCGGTTGCACTTACAGCAACATCTCCGAATAAAGTTTGAGTATTGTTTTCAACTGGGATAATATGCTCAATGTATTCAATTTCTGGCAAATCAAATGCGTGTCCATCAAATCCTAGCGTTTTAGGATTATCTAATGATAAGCTCCAAGTACAAACATATTTCCAAAAACTATCTTTTGCGTGTTTTCTAAGTCTCCACTTGCTTGTTTCTCCCCCATCATGCACAAAATACATTGCTAACATCTCTAAGTAACTCATAGCCCCTAAAAACTCAGAATGTTGCCCTAGTTCCATATGGTCGTTTGGTGAAGGTGTAGCAGTACAAGCCAACTTATAAGGAGTTGATTTAAAACTATCTATTATTAGTCGGCTTAGTTTACCGTCACGCCCTTTTAAAATACTACTCTCATCTAAAACAACACCAGAATAAAGGCTGCAATCTATATTTTTTAATTGGTCGTAGTTTGTTATTTCAAAGCTATTTTGGTCTATCCCAAACTTTAAAGCCTCGTTTTTTGTTTGTTGGACAACTGCTAAAGGGGCTAATATTAATACAGCTTGATTAGTCTTATTATAAACTTCTTCTGCCCAACTAAGCTGCATTAAAGTTTTGCCTAATCCACAATCAGCAAATATTGCAAATCTGCCTTTTTGTAATGCTATTTTAACAATATATTTTTGAAAATCAAATAGGTTTTCATTCAGTTTTAATTCTTCAACATTAAACCCACTATCAATGTGAGACTTCTTTTTTGTTTCTAAAAATTCTTTATACTTCATCGTGTTTTAATTTTAAAAAGTAGGGGGCTTGTAGAATAAATCTGTTTTTTTTGGCTTAATTGCCACCCCCCACTCCTTTAGTTTAAATAAATTTTTTGTATTTCATAACCTATCCAAAAGACTTCGTAGTTATTATCGGATAGTTTGTAGGTATAATTTTTTTTCATGGTTTTTTATTTTTTCTTCTATTACAATTTTAGATTTTAAAATATAAGCAGATAAAACTTTATTATATTCTATCAAATTTTTTATATTTTTTATACTGTATATAACCGTACTATGATCGTTTAAAGTGGTGCATCCTATTTTAGAAAGCGAAAAATTAGAATACTCTTTTAATAAATAATGTACCATCTGCCTTGCCTCTACTATTTCTCTATGCCTACTTTTAGATGTAATCTGGCAATCATCTATACCAGTTAAATCAAAAACAACCTTAAATACAACATCTTCTATTATTGAATCTGTTTTACCGTGAAATATCACATCCTGTCCAATTCCAACCCTTGAGATATAATTCATGTTTTTACTTTTTTTAGTTAAACTTTCTACAAACCTAGTAATTACTTTTGTAATTACAAAGAATTATATTATTTATTTTTTTAATTATTTATGTTACTACTCATTTCTTGCTTTAAAAAAGATATGTTAGTCCTTATCATTCCTAAAACCTCGTATCCAGCCTTCATTAAATGCCTTAATTGATACATAGCAGGGTAATCAACATGGGTCTTATTAGTCGCCCTAGAAACACTATTACCTTCTTCTATTAATTGATCTATATTTATTTGAAATTCATTATGTATTTCACTTCTTACCGATTCTAAATAATAAAGTAGTGCGCTTATATTTTTCCCTAATTCATTCAACTTAACACCATCTAAACCACTCTTATAGTATTCGTTTATAAAGCTGTTTAATTTTTCCACTTGTTCATCCATTAGTCTAAATTTGTTTGTAACTCCATTAATGTTTTATTTGAATATTTCGCATCCCTACTACTTTTAAATTTCTCTATTATTTCGTTTTGTTCTAAGTCTATAAGGAAATAATCCTGTAAACGATCACCAAGGTATCTATTATCGCTTTCTAGTCGGTCTATCTTGTTTTTGGTACTTACCCTTATAATGGATAGTTCCCTCTTTAAATCGCTTGATTTTTTAAACCAAAACAAAGTAGTACAAAAAAATAATATCATTCCTATCGTTGTTGTTTTCATTCTTTTTCTATTAATAGTTCTATAAATTTATTTATGACTTTTGACATCCCACCGTACTTTTTAGATGCGTTTAAAAAATCTTCTTTTTTCTTCTTATTAATTCTAATGTTTAAAGTGTCGTTTAGTTCCACTATATCTTCGTATAAATCCGTATCGAATCTATCCCAAAATTTATTATAACTCATAGTTTTCTTTTTAAATGATTTACCCACTGCTTTCTAGGGTCTTTAAATGTTTCTTTTTCCTTTAGATATATAATCGTTTTACACGCGCTCTTTTGGCTTCTATGTCGATATTTGATTGGTAGATCATGAGCGAAGTATTTTAACGTTATCATCCACCAACTTTTTAAACTCTTCTATTCTATTCGTTAATCGGTCTATCATATCTTGATCTCTTTCAATTCTGAATATGTACAGTTGTTTACTTTCAGGCATTTCAGGACAATAAGAAACGAAATCACAATAGGTTTTTTCTCCTAACCAAATATGGCCGTGACACTGCCACTTGTACGAAGTGTCAAACCCGCCTAATTTTAATAGTTTCCAATGTGTATTAGGTACAACGCACTTGATTTCTAAACATCCGAATTTACCTATGTTGCCGTCTGGGCTATCTCCTACCCTGTCGTGATCGTTAAAGCCTCCATTGGTTACATTGGTGAATGTTTCCAATTCGTACAGGTCGCGAGCAACGGGTTCTAATTCGTTGCCACGCTCCATGTACGCATTTTTAAAAGAAGCTGTTTCGTCTCGCTCACCTGTTACGATTTCCAATGCTACCTTTTGAGCATATTGTTTTGCAGGGTCGCCAAATTTGCCTTTATCTTCATGAGCCATTATTTTGCTGAAATTAGAAGAGGTTATTTTGCCAATTCTTAATTCAAACCACTCATCTGAATTTTGTTCTACGTCTATAAACATTTATTCTTGTTTTGGGTCAATCATTATTTCAAAATTCTCTTCACTAATCGAATAATTTTTATTCAATGAGTCAAAATCGGTTTCACCTGCCAAGGCTGCCTTTTTAGCCTTTGCCCAAAACGGGCTACTTGGTTCTAGTTCGTGCTTTGCAAGTACGGGTAATTTGTCTTTGATTCGAACACCTGAAACGGTATCGCTTCCAAATCTTACATTAGCGTTAATGTATAGTTCTATGGTTAGCCCTTTCCAGTCTTCAACAAACTTGCTACCCGTTAATTTGGCCATGATTTTAGAGTTGGTTGCATTCAGCACAAGAGGTTTAACACCGCCTTTAAAATATGCTATATTGGCGTCGATCTTTTTACCTGCTACTTTCGTTGCATATTCTTGAGTTACCTTTTCAATGGTAAATACTAAACGCTTCTTTTCTTCGAGCATTTCTTCTAAGTCTGCGCTTCCTAAGTGGTCACTCTTGAACACTTTGCGGTAATGTGTTTTGTTATCTGTTTTCATTGCTCTTCGTTTTTAAGTGTTATATCTATTATATCTGTTAATATTGTTTCTTGATTGTTTTTGTCATATAGCTGACTTCTAACCGTGTTTAATACTTTTTCTAATTCATTAAGCCTTTCGTTTAGATAGATTATTTCTGTTGCCATTGTTTCTTCGTTTGGTGTCATAATATTTTTTTTAAAATTGTTCAACTAAATTATTTAATTCGTTTTCGATTTCATTTTTACAGCTTTGAAGCTCTTCATTATTTAAATTTATTATTTCTTCATTATGGTTTTTAACTTCTAAATACCAAAAATTAATACCTTCTAGTTGATATTGATCTGACATTATACCCACTTCTTCCTCTGCTTCATGTTCCAAAATAACATCACACTCTACTTGACCAGTTATTATATAATCATTATAGTGAGCCGTGAAATTTGTTTCCGTGTTTCCTAATTCAAAATCCTGTTCTAGTTCTAAAGTTTCCATTTATTATTATTTTGTTTCTTAATACATTACAAATATAGTAATTACTTTTGTAATTACAGACATTTAAAAATTATTTTATGTAAAAAAACGTAAGTGGCTGACAGTCAACTAGAATAATTTAAATAAAAATGTTTTTTAGTTCATTTCAATATCGTTGAAGCTCATAACGGTTAAATCTTCCAATATAATTTCAACATCTTTTAAATATATTATTGAATATTCAGCATCATTACCATAATCTTCGAATAGTTCACCAAGACTAAAATAATATTCGATAGTGCTGCCGTTTGTAGTTTGTGCTAATAAGTCTATCTCAGACCCGTATGTAAAACCTATGAATAACAAACCTTTTTTTCTTTTATTAATTGTTTTATGTGTTTGTTTACTTCTTTTTCACTTAAATAAGTGTACTTGCATATTTCTTTTACGGTTAAATTATCCAAACAAACTATTAAACCGTGTATTTTTTTCTTATTTATCATAATATTCAATAACTAATTCAGCTATTAATTCGGCTTTCTGCCTGTAAGTAGTATTAGTGTTCATTAATAATAATACTTTTTTTAATATTAAATCCGTTAATTCTTCTTTCATAAATTCATTAATATATTAATCGGCATTTCCCCATTAGCCAAAACCACACCACAACCTATTGCTGGTTTTTTGCTTGCCTTGGCGTATGCCATAGCATAAGAACTATGATCTATACCACAACCTACCTGCATTCCAAAGATACGAAAGTTTGACCCTACTAAATGCTCACAATAAGCCTGAGTATGCAAATGACCCTGAACGCATGAATGTAGTTCGGATTTCATTTTACTTCTAGCTGTTCCACCTTCACCATGAATATACAGAACTTTGTTATAAACAATAGATTCCACAAAATTCCAATTAGGAGTATTCAAAACATCTTTATACTGCTTTATCCAAGCCGAAGGTATAGAAGAAGTTTGAGCCTTTCGCATTATCATTCTATCATGGTTTCCTATTATTACATCAGCAACGGGAAAAGCATTGTACCACATCTTTATTTTATGAATAGACAACTCTAACTCATCCATGCCGCCTAATGCATTTGGATTTGTTTCGTGATAACTAGAATAATGATTATCAATTATATCACCTATAAAAATAACTTTATTACAATTAAATCTATTATAAACATCTTTACAGAATTGTAAATATCCAACCCTACAAAAAGGCTCGTGTAAATCTCCAATTATCAATATATTTTCTTTACCACCATTAAAATCTACACAAGATTCTTTTAACTCTTTTGGTATTTCTGTCCTATCTATAACCTTACCAATATATTTTCTAAGAGAATCTAAAGATGCGCTATTGCCTAGTTGGTATCTTTCAATTAATAATAGTGCTATTTGGGTGTCACCCATTACCCCATGATTATCAAAATGGATTTGTTTTATTATTTTTTCGTAAATGGAATATTTAGAAACTTTCTTACCCATATTTGTAGTATTTTATTTTAGGATAGTTGTAAATATAACTATTTTTTCCTAAAAGATATTTTCTTTACATATGTTAACATGACTTCTCCCCCAAAAATATTATACCCTAATCCAAAACTATTGCCAGATTTATGATTATAAAATAAAGCTGGTGCTAATCCAAAAGTGTTTTTATTAGCTATAATTGAACCCCCAAAACTCATAAAACTTTTTTTAATTTGCTCCTTTACATAAACACTATCTCTAATATAGGTAGAATCTAATATTGTAAAGTTTTTTAAATTATATTCAATACTAACGTTAGACGGTTCTTTGGTTGCATCTACCCTAATTTTATAATATAATAGACTATCATTTTTAGAATAGATATAAGCGTTTAATAACCCATCTAAATATATCGTATCAACTATTGGAACGGATGCAATAGGCACTCTTAAAATGGTTTCTATGGTGTCCACCACCCTAACACTATCTATTCTTATTTCTTTCTTAGTGATTACCCTAGTTGGTTGGGGCTTATTGGTACAGGTTGTTAAATAAAATATAATTAAACCTAAAATTATAATGATAATATGGTTAATCTTTATTTTCAATTTCCTTTATTTTGTTTTTATAATATTCTTTTAATACTTTTAATTCTTCTATTGTGTGTTTTTTAGGCTCATGTTTACCTTCTAACCATTCAACTTTTTCTAACCCTATTTTAGTAATTAAGTTTATTCTGTAATCAATTAAATTACCATGTAGAAAAGTGTTGCAGTACTCACATTGTAAATGACAATTTAATTCTTCAATAGCGAGTTCAGGATTTCCACCCCTTGACCTATAATGGCCAGCATTTTCTTTTTTAGCTGGTTTACCACAACTAATACAATTTAAGCCTTTATCTCTTAATCGTATAAACTTATTAAAAATGGTTTGTAATTCTCTAACGTAATCTGAATTAGTTTTTAAAGCCTCCTTTCTTTTCTGTTTTTCCTTTCTCCATTCTTTTGCTTTTTTACGATCTGCTTTTTCTTTTGATTCATAAATAGAACATTCAAAAGAACAAACAGACTGCAATATCCTAAAGGGCGTAAAAACCCCCTTACAGTATTTACACTTTTTTTCTTTTAGTTTCATATCTCAAACTTACAAAATATAATAACAACTAAAAAAACCAATAGCCATTCCTGTAAAAACTATTAAAAACGGCAAAAAATCCAAAAAACTAGAGTAGCTATTATTCAACTACTTTCTAAGCTGCTTTATAACATCTACTGCGGCTTGACTGCCTATGTAAACCATTGAAAGATTAACCCAATTAACAGGGTCTATTTTCCCTAAATATATAAATAGTGTCGCTAATAAAAACACTGTTAACTTCTTGCTTATAAACCTATTTAAAAACCTATCTATCCTTGCTTTCATTTTAATTGTTTTTTATATTTATCATACGTTAAACATCTATCCTCTATTGTGATAGTAATAAAATCGTCATTATCTATTGCTGCCCTAAGTTCTTTAGTTAAAAACTTTTCGGCAGTTTTCCAAATCCTTTTATAATCTGTTTTAAATGCCACCAAAATACACCCCAAAGTATCTTTACTTGAATTACCCCCATGTATTCTAATACCACTAAACATTGGAACATCTAACAAAATAGGCATTAACCTCTTAAATCTATTAGAGCGTGTTACCTTTACATTATAAGTTCCTACTGGTATAGCCGTCTCCCCATAAACCTTTAAGCCGTCTGGCCTTCTCTCATCTTCTAAGGTGTAGCAAAAAAATTGACCATCTATAAACAAATCGCCAATAATATTCCTGTCGCCCTTTACGTTGTAAGTATGTCTATAAACATTTATCTCCATTACTGATTTTTACCTTTTGTATAGTTTGCAAAAGCCTCTAATTTTCTTATTCTATTTTCGTGATCATTACCAATACCTACACCTCTTTTATATCTCTTTTCACTCCTTGATTCAGTTGTTTCTATTGCTTTTTGATTTGCAAAAACCATAAATACAACCCATGCAGCTTGACCAATTAACAAAACCAAATAAACTATGTTTTTTGTGTTTGCCGAAAACTTGTTTACATCAATATTCATTCCTTAGATTCTAATTCTTTAAATAAATCCGATATTTGTCTGTCTTTTTCTTTTATAATAGCACCCAATCGAACACTATTATCTTCCCATCTTAATAAATTCCTTCTTTGGTCTTCTATTGTTTTTGTTTTTTCAAAATCACGCCTTAAAAGGATTTCTATTTTTTCATTCATTTCCCTAATAGTAACCCCCTGATCTTCAACTAATTTTTTTAAGTCCTCTATCGTTTTGTTCGCCCCTGCAAATTGATCTTTCCAATATTTAGCGATGTCCTTATGTTCATTGCCTATAACTATCGCTTGATCAAAAGATAAGTTTTCAGTATTTGCATTAATATTTCTTTCTTCTGCCTTTGTCTTTTTTCTGTTTAATAACCAAATTAAAACCGCAGCCATTACAGACCAAACACCAGACCCTATTAGTAAAGCACCCCACATATCAATTATAAACTCTTATTTCTATTGGGGTGTTAGTAAGGGTATCATCTTGTTCGCTTCCAGTTGTTGTATCTTGTACAAATATTTGTATGGCATTTGCATTTTGATAGGTATAACCCATCCTAAAAGTAGGCTCTTTAGCCCCTTGAAAAACATATATTTTGCTATCAGTTGGAAAAGCACCAGACAAAGTAAAAAGATACTCACCTACATCTGTCCTAGTCCATGCTCCACTACCACCTAAATCGTTTTTAGTTATAACAGCCGTAGGGTCGGATGTGCTTTCTTGTGTTATTTTAGCAACATAACTACTATAACCTAAAGATGTCGAAGACTGCCCAATAATTTTAAATTCATTTTCCGACCCATCAACAAAATAAGCCAACTTTAAAAAAGAATTATTATCAGATAATGTCTTAGAACTTTCCCCATCAATAGTCTTGCTTTCTTCAGTTAAAATAGTAACAGTATTGGCGCTTGCAACTTTCTTAATATAAACTATATTATCATTGGTTGGCCTTGCTAATGTTAAAGTAATATCACCCCCAGAAGTATCCACATAAATTATTTCATCTCGTTCTACTATTGTGTAGTTAGATGTTATTTTTTTTGATCCTCTTATTATTCCCCCTATTGCCATTTTTTAAATTTTAATAAAATATTATACCCCCACTTTGTTCGCTTTTCCCAGAATATAAAGGGTAAGACGTTGGCGTAGTTTCTCTTATGTCTTCAATGTAAAAGGTTATTTCTTCCCTAAACCTTTCCCCCTTCATTAAATAATCTTGCCTTGTGTTTCCATAACTTAAGTCGCTCGCTGGCTCACTAGTTGCATTTAAATTATTAAATACGCCACCCTTTGCTATTTGGTTTCTTACTTGTGGTAGACTTTCATAAACAATATAATGAGCCAATGCGTTTTTAATGTAAACCAATATATTAGTATTATCGGTTGTTAATGTAGCATTTTCTATTTGATCTAATAATTCTTCATAAAAATCATTACCTAAAAATTTCCTAATATAAAACCTTTGGGAATATAATATATATTGATCTATGTAAGCAGTGTCTAGGTTAGAATTTACGATTGCTATATCTTTCACCTCTTGTACTGTTATCATTTCTGTATCTAGTGCCATTATTCTTTTACCTCCTTTTCTGCTTCTTTAGGTTCTTTTATTTCTTTTAGTTCTTGTTCGCTTCTTCTAATATTTAGATTTACTTCATCTTTTTCTTTGTCATCTTCTTTTTCCTCTCCTTCTTCTGGTAGAGCTGCAAAATCTTCAGGAGCTGCAGTAACATCTCTACTTTGTCCGTGCTCATCATCCTCCTCCACTTTTTTTATTTCTTTTTGTTCATCAGTTAAAGGCTCAAACCCTAATAACTCTCTTTGTTCATCTTGTGTTAATACTGTTTTGGGGTCTAACTGATCCTCTATTCCTACTGGTGCTACATTTAAAACCCCTACCTCAATATCAAACCCAACAATCTTTAATAGGTCGTTAAATGTCTTTAATAACGGCTTTTGAAATTGTGGAATAACAACACCTTTTAATGCTATGTTATATTCGTTTCTTATTTGCTGGTTACTACCCAAAGAACCAGCAGTACTAAAACCTGCCAAACTAGGAAACCACCTATGCCCTGCTATAATCATATCTCTGGCCATTTCTTGAAGTTGCAACATTTCCCCCTCACTAGCCCCACTAAACTCAGTTACCTGTATCGCTTGTTCGATACCGTCAACCATTTGAATCATCATTTTAGAGTTATTACCTTCATCGGTAAACTTATCTCTAATATTTTCAACATATTGCTGTTCAGTCATTCCTTCTGGTGGCGTGCCTATAATATTCATAGCCACACTCGGAAAGAATCCATTTTTTAATTTATCTAGGTTAAATTGTACTATTTTATATTCAACATCAGCCCACTTAAGAACCTGTTGATGTTCAGGTAAACCATAATAATCATATTCTGGTACATCGTTTCTGGTGTGAATTATAAAGTGCTTCTGCTTTGTATCTATTTTACCGTTCCATAACTCAATAGTCTCTACTGGGTAATCCAAACTTATTTGGCTTGGATCATTCTTAATTACTGCCCACCAATTACTAACAAAAGCGTTCTTTTTGTTTACCCTAACTTTTGAGGCATCCATATAAAAAACACTTGTAAATTCCTTGCCCCTCTTAACTTCTATGTAACAGTTCCCACTATAAATATAATCATAGGAATTTTTACTAAACATCCAATGTAAGGAATGCCTATCTCCATTTACCTCTGAAATATAATCAATAAAGTTATTATCTAAATTTTCTTCCGGTATTATTTCACCATCTTTAAAATAGGTAAATCCTTGACCAGAAGTATAAACTGATTTTGATTGTAATATAGCCCCATGAGTAGGGCTTCTTTTAGCCCTTTTAGCTAAATCATTAATATAAATGTTTTCCGATTCCTTAAAAAACGGAAACCAGTTAGTTTGTCTTAGGCTTTCTTGTTCCTTTTCTATTGTTTTGTTTACGTCCTGTAACGCTAGAGCCGTTATCTTCGGCACTTTCCTTTGATTTGGCTGGTACTTCCGTTGGTTTCTCGGTTTCCTCTCGCTCTTGCTGTTCGCCATATTCTATAAATTCACAATTAAGTTCGTGTAATCTTTTTAATTTTTTTTGGCTTAAAGAATCAGAAAGAAGTGTGACCCCATCAAGGTTACACACTTTCTTTCCTAATCCTATTTCTTTAACGATATACATTAAGAACCAAAATTTACAGTTCCACTAGCATTAGAATCAATAGTACCTACCATTTCTCTTGCAATTTCTCCACTTTTACCACTCATTGTTAAAGTGTAAGCGTTTTGGCCTTGTAATTCTGCCTCTAATGTAGTTGTTACATTTGCATTTAATGCCGCATCATGTAGTAATATTTCATCATACCCAACTACAAACGCTTGGTTGTAAGTGCCTGTACTAATATAAGTTTCAATTATTGCTACCACCCTACAAGATGTAAATAGTTCTTGTAATGCTAATGCCTTTGTTTTGTCTAGTTTTGGTATTCTCGCCTCGACTGTATGTTCTTGCATTGAAGAACCATTTTCACGACTACCTTCTGCTGTATAACTTGCACCTTCGTCATCTATTTGTATTTCGAAAAATACATCAGTAACCTGATCCATTGTTACGGCCGTGTAGTCTTGTAAAACACCTGCGGTAAAAGAGGTAATATTTTCTCTATTTGCCACAAAGATACGTTTAATACCGCCTCTTCTGTTTTCGTCTTCACAAGTTACGAGAATATCATTTGATAATTCTGCCATTTTTATTTGTTTTAAATAAGAGGGCGCTTAAACCCTCTTTAGATTAATATTAGTATGCCGCAACAACCAACTCTAAATGAATGATTTCCGCACCCAATTTGAATTTTTGGGTAATCTTCATCGTTTCATCATCATCGTCTGCGTAACGTGTTTTAAATTGAGTTTCACCAGCCCTAACATCAGAACCAAAAACTAAATTATCTTTAGCAGTGTAAACAATTAAGTTACTACCAATTAAGGTAAAATGAGGGTTTGTAGAATCTGCTAAGTTAACATCCCATTCAGGAACGGCAACTAATTCAACACCTCTAAACATATATTTGGCAACCCCATCTTGAATATACCTTTGTCCTTCTATGTTTCCTTGGTTTTCTAAAGTAGTAGCGTAGTTGTCAATTACTGTATTAGTAACGTAAAACCTTCTATCCTTTAATGACACACCCCTTAGTACCGCATCTTGTGCTTCCCACATTTGTCTAAGCAATCCTAAAGCACCATCGGCAACCAAAGCACCACCAGTTTCAAACGCTGTTGCATCCATATCAATCCATCGACTGCCTAATGTTGCACTATTATCGTTTAAGATAGTCATAAATCCGTCGAACTGATCCCAATCAGTATCAGCATCACCATCTTCTGCAAACCATATAATCCTATGAATATCCGATTTAACAGCACTTACAGTTTGACGTTTAATTACTTGATCAATTAAAGTACCTGAAATATCATCTCTTGCTACTCCTGTCTTCATTAACTCTGAAAAAATAGTGTCATCCCATTGATCTACACACTCCTCTAAGTTTGCTTTGATTTTTTCTACTTGAATAGTTTTATCGTTCATAGTAGTTGTAGAGCCAGCAACCGCCCACCCACAAGTAGTATATTTCTTTAAAACTTTTCTTAATTTTTGCGGTAGATAAATGTTTGCTTTATCTCCCTTAATTTCTTTGAATTGATACATACTAGCCAAAGAAGGAACGTCTTCTTCTGGTTGGTAGAATAAAGTATCTATAACTTCAGCCCCCGCATAAGTATGATTAAAATTCTTTGCTATTACATCAGCCATCTTTAATCTATTTTAAATTTATTTAACATTCTAGAAGCTGTATAATCACAAAAAGGATTTCCAACTTCTTTTAATTCTTTTGCTTCGGGGTCTTCGTTACCACCAGATACATTAGTAGCCGTTGCGGTAGCCTTTTCCAATTCAGCTTTCAATTTTACTATCTCATCGTCTTTAGCGTTAACGATTTCATCGTTAGCCTCATTCAATTTGGTAGCGTTTTCTTTTGCTGCATTAACTATTGAATCAACATCTTCTTTAGAAAATGAATCTTCAACAACCTCTGCAACTTCTTTTACCTCTTTAGTATCAACTTTAGCAGTGAAAAAATTACCCATCTTCTCAATTAAAGCATCAACTTTGGAAGCGTCTTTGTTTTCTTCTGCCATTGTTGTTTGATTTATATTTGTTAATTTATTTACTAATTTTTCTTTTAACTTCTCATCTACACAATTAACTAAAGCCTCTTTTCTGTTAATTATTTCGCTTGGTTCTACTATTTTATCAATGAAACCATTATCTTTAGTTTCTTTCGCAGTCCACCACTCTTCATTATTCATGAATTTTTTTACTTTAGATGCAGTCAAACCAGTTCTTTTTTTATAAACATTAACAATGTTCTTGTTAAGTTTATCCATTACTTCGATTGTTTTTTTCATTTCTTCTGTATCACCTACCGCAACCCCTTGAACATTATGAACTAAGAATAATACATTGTCAGCCATTCTAATTTCATCAGCAGCCATTGCAATAAATGTAGCAGCACTTGCTGAATCTCCATAAATGTTAGCCGTAATTTTACCAGTGTGAGAACGTAAAGAATTGTAAATTGCAAAAGCATCATTAACTACCCCACCATAAGATGCAATATTTAATTGAATGTCTTTACCTTGTAATTCGTTTAATTGGTTAGAAAATTCTTGATGAGATAAACCCCAAAATCCAATAGTATCGTTAATATTTATTTCAGATTTGTGTTCGTTAATTTCGTTAAATATCATATATCAATGTATTTACTTACAAAGATACGTGTTAACAAAACAAAAGTTTGTTAATGAGTTGAACAATAAAATTATATTTCGTACAGTCTGCGATCCCTTATTA
>JABSPO010000142.1 GCA_013214625.1 Flavobacteriaceae bacterium | reverse complement strand
AATTATCAACCGATAATGCTTTTTAAAAATTATATTTGTTTAAAATGAATACTGAAATGAACAAATTAATAATACTAGTCATATTGATGCTATTATATTCTTGTAAAAAAGATGTTAAAAACTCAACATTGGTTCTAGACACTCAAAAAACAACTTCTACCGACAGCATTAAAAAGGCAACCATAAATATTGTTTCTATTACGAGTTTTATTGAAAACTGGGCTGAAATAGTTTCTTTTGAAACTGAATTAAAAAGAGTGTTAAGCAACAATGTTCAAACAGAAAAAGACATTGAGTTACTTAAAAAATTATTAGCTGACTTAAAAAATACCTATCCTGAACGTTTTAAAACCCCAGCAATAGAAGCTCGTGTAAAAGTATTAGAAACTGAAGTTCTAATGCTAGAACAGTATTTAAAAGATGGTTCTTTGGAAGATTTAGATCATAAACTAACCCGAGTCCAAAACACTTATAATGTCTTTGTTGGCCAAATAGAAGCCTTGATTTTAAAAGAAAAAGATTATGAAAAATATCATTAAAAACTTACTTGTTGTTTTATTGCTATCAAGCTATAGCTATACAACTGCTCAAACAAATTCAGTAAAAGAAGCTATAAATACAACTCTTGACAATTGGCATAAAGCAGCTGCAGAAGCAAATTTTGAGGACTACTTCAACTTCATGTCAAGTGATGGCGTATTTATTGGCACAGACGCAACTGAAAACTGGCAAAACAACGCTTTTAAAACCTTTTCAAAGCCTTACTTTGATAAAGGAAAAGCATGGGATTTTACCGCAATTGAACGAAATATTTACACGAACAAAACAAATGATTTTGCTTGGTTTGATGAGTTACTGGATACTCAAATGAAAATTTGTAGAGGTTCTGGAGTTCTTGAAAAAGTAAATGACGAGTGGAAAATAAAACACTATGTACTTTCAATTACTATCCCTAACGAAAATGTAACCGAAGTAACTAAGCTAAAAGACAGCGCTGATAATCAGTTAATTACACGTTTAAAAAAAGCCTTAGATAATTTGTGATGTAACAATTTTTGTGTATTTTGGGGGCCTTAACCCTAAATTTACCCTAAAGATGAATAAATTATTACCTACAATAATTGCTGTTCTAGCAATTAATTTTAGTTTCTCACAATTTAATACTCATTCTCCATGGATTCAGCAGTTAGAACAAGAAACTTCTACTTCTGAATTGCTACAAAGAAACCCCAACCAGCCTTTTACATTTTTTGAAGTCCAACAAGCTTTTAATGAGTATTGGGAAACACGAGATCCTTCCAAAAAAGGTAGCGGATATAAACCGTTTAAACGATGGGAGTTCATGGTGGAAAATGAAATAGATAATAACGGCTATTTACCTTCTGCAAAAACTCTTGTAGACGCATGGACTACAAAAACTCAAATGCATTTAGCTTCAAAAGCTGCCATGGCCGACTTAAGTAATTGGTCTCCGATTGGACCTTTTAAAACCATAGGTACTGGATCATGGTCTACAGGGCAAGCAAGAATAAATGTTGTCATGATTGACCCGAACAATACAGCAAACGGAACTAATATTTGGTATGCAGGTGCTCCAGCAGGAGGTATTTGGAAAACTATAGATGCAGGAACAAATTGGACTCCAATGTCTGACGACTTACCTCAAATGGGAGTTTCTGGAATTGCTATTGATCATAATGATTCAAATACAATATATATCGCTACTGGTGATGATGATGCCGGAGACACTACAAGTGTTGGAGTATGGAAATCTACCAATGGTGGAGTAAACTGGAGTGAAACTGATCTTGGTCCAAACGGAACTAATGGAACACCATCATCAATGAATGATATTTATACTCATCCAACAATATCAGGAACTTTATGGGTTGCTACAAACGACGGGATACACAAATCAATAAACGGAGGGACAAGCTGGACAAAAACACAAACTGGTGATTTTAAAGACCTAAAATTGAACCCCGGAAATCCAGATATTTTATACGCTGCAACTTCAAATAGGTTTTATAGATCAGATGATGGAGGTGATTCATTTGATTGGGTTGCTAATAGTGGTTTTGGAGCGTTACCAAGTTCATCTGGAAGATTAGTTATTGATGTAACTCCAGCAGATTCAGACTACGTCTATGTATTTAGAGAATCAGGAGGAGCTGCAAGTATTTACCGATCAACAAATAGTGGGCTTTCTTTTTCAGCAAGAACTACTACAATAACCCAGGGAGCTACTACATTTAGTGCTGGACAAGCGTGGTATGATTTAGCTATGGGTGTATCCTCCACAAATGCTGAAGAAATATATGTTGGGTGTTTAAATGTTTGGAAATCAACAAACGGAGGAACATCATTTACTAAGATCAATAATTGGAGCTCTCCTAATGGGGCGTCATACACACACGCTGATATACATTTTTTAAGAGATTATAACGGTACTATGTATTGTGGTAGTGATGGTGGAATTTATTCTTCAAACGATGGAGGAACAAACTTCACAAACCATACCTTTGGTATTCAAGCAAGTCAATATTATAGAGTTGCTGTTGCAAAAACTGACGCTAATAAAATGGTAGGTGGATTGCAAGATAATGGAGGGCATGCTTTTACGGATACTTCAGGGCAATCACAAAATTACTATGGAGCTGATGGAATGGATACGGCTATTGACCCAACAAATAGTTGCCTTTTTTATGGCTTTATACAAAGTGGTGGTGGACCATATATATCTACTGATGGAGGGGCAAGTTTAAGCTCAAGTGTAACAGCTCCAGAAAGTGGTAATTGGGTAACACCTATGGCTATTAGTTCAACAGGAACCCTTTACGGTGGATATTCAAAGTTATTTAGATTAGACGGGGCAACTTGGACAGAACTGGCAAATTTAGGAGGGAATTGTGATTATTTAGAAATTGCTCCTTCAGATGACACCATTATTTATGCCGTTGTAAACAATGTTTTAAAAAGAAGCACTAATTCTGGAGCTACTTTTACTAACGTAGGAAGCGCAAGACCATCGAACATAAAAGGAATTGGGATACATCAAACTAACCCAAATATTGTATGGTTAACTACATCAGGTAATTCAAGGAAGGTATACAAAACTACTAATGCTCAAAATGGAGGGGCTGCTACATATTCCGATATAACAGGAAACCTTTCTGGTATTAATCAATATTTTAATGATATTGTACATCAAGGAAATCACACTGACAATCCTCTTTTTATCGCGACAAGTTTAGGTGTTTATCGTTTAGATGATACTTCAGCAACTTGGGACACTTTTGTTGTAAGTCTTCCGAATACAATTGTAAACGATCTTGAAATTAATTTAATAGATGAATCAATTACCGCTGCTACATACGGGAGAGGTGTTTGGAGATCACCATTACCTATTCAAATGGCGGCCAATGACATCAAACTAATATCCATTACTAAACCTGACAACACTATTGTTGCCTGCGGCAGTGTAACACCCGAAATTAACGTTCGTAATAATGGACTAAACCCTATTTCACAAATAAGCATTACATATACAGTTGATGCTGGAGTACCACAATTATTCAACTGGAATGGAACCCTTTTATCCACAGATGAAACTACAATCGTATTGCCAACATTAAATCTTTCAAGTTCAAGTCATGTTTTAACTGTTAATACTACTATAGCAGGTGATACATCATTATTTAATAACGACTCTAGTATTTCTTTTTATATAAATGCTGGAGGAATAGTGAACAACACTAATAGTTTTGAAGCTATTACTGATGAACTAGTTGTATATAATAACACTTTAGCTTCTGGTGGCTGTAACACACCACAACCAAATATTTGGGAGCGAGGTATCCCTACTGGACCTTTATTAAATTCAGCTGCTTCAGGCACACAAGTTTACGGTACTAATTTAAATGCAGATTATCCAAATAACTCAAGAGCTTTTTTAGTTTCAAACTGCTATGATCTTACTCAATTAGTAAATCCAACTTTACGTTTTGATATGGCTTTTGATTTAGAAGGGAATTGGGATATTGCTTATACAGAATACTCTACTGATCAAGGTCAAAATTGGACAGTTCTAGGAACGATTAACAGTTTACCATTATGGTATAATAGTGATCGAACAAACGCTTCCTCAGGAGCTGCTGATGATTGTCAAAATTGCCCTGGATCACAATGGACTGGTGAAGGTGAAAACGCACATGCTTCAAGTGGAACCAATGCAACAATGAGAGAGTACGCATATGACTTTGCAACAAACGCAGCAATTGGAGAAACTGATTTAACTGGAGCAACAAACATCATGTTCAGAATAGTATTACACACTGATGGATCAGTAACCGAAGAAGGAGTTATTATTGATGACTTTGTTATTGATGGTACTTTAGGTATAGAAGATATTCAAAACGGTGGTTTTGTGATATATCCAAACCCATCAAAAGGGCTTTTTAACATTGTATTTAAAAATGAAAGTTCAAGTGTTAAATTTAGCGTTTATGATGTTACTGGTAAAATTGTCTACTCAAAACAGACTAAACAATTCTCTAATAAACACGAACTAAATTTAAATACTCTTTCAACAGGAGTTTATTTCTTAGAAATAGAAAACGACAATAAGGTCACAACCAAAAAATTAGTCATAAACTAATACTTCAAGTTTATAAATATTTAAAGAGCAAGGTGTTTTCCTTGCTCTTTTTCATTTAACACTAAATAGGTATCGGTATAAAAATAGCTATATTTACAACTATGATTTCATTAGCTACTTTTCAACTTAACGATATTGAATACAACATTGATCTATCAAAACCACTTGATATTTCAATCCCTTTAAAATCAGGATCAGAAAACCCAAATGCATGGTATATTGATTCACCACAAATAACTCCTGTAGTTATGGGAGATTGGATTGGAAATGTAAAAAGTGGAGCGTCTACTAATTTTAACAATATTTCTTTTAACCCGCATGCACATGGTACACATACTGAATGTGTAGGTCATATTACCAAAGAATTTCACAGTATTAACGATTGTTTAAAAACTTTCTTTTTCACTGCGGAAGTAATTAGTATTCGCCCAGAAAAATTTGGAGATGATTTTGTAATTACCAAGCAGCAATTGAAAGAAAAGTTACTTCGTAAACCAGAAGCTGTAGTTATACGTACCATACCTAATACATCAGATAAATTAACAAAACAATATTCACACACCAACCCTCCCTATATAGAAGAGGAAGCGGCAATCTATTTAAAAGACTTAAGTATTAAACATTTACTCATTGACCAACCTAGTGTTGACAAAGAAGAAGATGGTGGCGCTTTAGTATCCCATAACGCTTTTTGGAATACCAATGAAAAGATACGATTTGATGCTACTATTACAGAGTTTATTTACGTTCCTAACCATATTGAAGATGGGTTGTATGTTTTAAACCTACAAATTGCCTCATTTGTTAATGACGCATCCCCCAGTAAACCTGTATTATATAAAATAAACTAATATGGATGTAATATTCGGAATCATTTTTGGGTCTTTTCTATCCTATTTTGTAATGGAATTTTTTAGAAAAAAAAGCAGAAAGTCGATCACAGAACGACAGTCTGTTGTACTTTTAGAAAAAATTAAAAACGTTTGTAAACTAGTTACTGTTGAAGGGGAGTTTTCTGAAGTATATCATTATGAAAATACTAAAGAACGCTTTATGAGTTTAATTACCAGTAAGAAAAAAGCGATATTACTTGTAAATGCTAAAGCACAAATAGGGTTTAATTTATCAAAGATAAAACTACAAGCTAATTCTGATTCCAAAACAATATTTATAACCGATTTCCCTCAAGCAGAAATACTTACAATTGAAACCGATTTAAAGTATTACGACAAAACTGAAGGCTTGTTTAATAAGTTTGAAGCTGATGATTTGACCAGTTTAAACAAAGAAGCTAAGCAATTTATTATTGATAAAATACCCGAAAGCGGTCTCGTTGAAACTGCAAATAAAGAGCTATTAGAAGCCCTTGGAATTATTACCAATATAGTTGAAACCATTGGATGGAAAATAGATCACTCAACCTTAAACATTGAAGAACATAACAAACTAGCTTTAAAGGACTAATGAATATTGAACAATATAGAGATTTCTGTTTAGCTAAAAAAGGAGTAACTGAGTCCTTTCCTTTTGACCAAGATGTACTTGTTTTTAAAGTTTTAGGAAAAATATTTGCACTAACATCATTGAAAGACTGGGAAGAAGGTATACAATTTATAAACCTTAAATGTGACCCAGAATATGCAATTGAATTAAGAACAACTTATGAAAGTATTGACCCAGGTTATCATATGAGTAAAAAGCATTGGAATTCCGTAAGAATATACAAAGGAGAATTACCTTACGAACTGATTTCTCAGTTGATTACCCAATCCTATGACTTAGTAGTAAACAGTCTTACTAAAAAGCAACGTGAAGTACTAAGTCATTAATAATTCAATAAAAAAACCTTTTAATTACAACTATTTTCTCATAATATACTCATTAAAATTACCTATTAGCCAACATTAATTACCATTTATCGAATTAATTTGTTATTTTTAGAATCCCGAAACTTTAAATACCTACTTAATTATGCATAAAAAATACCCTTTTCTGCTTTTTTTAATGTTCCTGACATTAACGATATCGGCACAAAACATTCAAAATTTAGTAAATCAAACTAGTCTTGCAAATATTACCCAATCGGTAAATGAATTGTCTGGTGAAATACCAACTACAATAGGAGGTAATCCAATTACAATTACTCATAGAATAAGTAGTGCTGGGAACAACGACGCCGCAAACTATATTAAAGAGCGCCTTGAAGGTTTTGGTTTGCCAGTTGTTCAACAAGATTATTCTGCAGGAGGTAGAAACATTATAGCTACACAAATTGGAGTTACAAACCCCAACAACATCTATATTATTAGCGCACATTATGATTCGGTAGCGAATTACGGAGCCGATGATAACGCTAGTGGTACAGCTGCAATTATTGAACTTGCAAGAATACTTTCAGCTTATTGTACCGATAACACAATAGTTTATGCTTTATGGGATGAAGAGGAGACTGGCTTAAACGGTAGCGCTTACTACGCCCAACAGGCCCAAGCGAATGGAGATACTATCTTAGGTAATTTTAATATTGATATGATGGGCTATGATGCGGACAACGATAAAAATTTTGATATCGATGTACGAGATATTCAACAGTCTCTAGCTATGAAAGACGACATTATAAGTGTTTTAAATAACCCTGCTTATGGTTTTGATTTAGTAGTAAACGTAGTAAACCCTGGAACTGGATCAAGTGATCATGGATCCTTTTGGAATAATGGTTATTCAGCAGTTTTATTTGGAGAATGTTGGTCGAAAAATGACAAAACAACAGGTTACCATACTAGTAATGACCGTATAGGGTTATTCAATATGCCTTACTACCATCAAATGTGTAAACTAGTAGTTGCCTATATAGCAACAGTAGCCAACCCTATTTTTATTGACAAAACGGTTGCTCAGGACGCCAGTACTTTAACATCCAATGAAACTGGAGCAAGCTATCAATGGGTAGATTGCAATAACAGTAATGCGCCTATTTCTGGGGCAACTAATCAAATTTTCACGCCTACAATAACAGGAAACTACGCTGTTCAAGTAACTAAAAATAATTGTACAAAAACAAGTAGTTGTTCCTCGTTTAATGTATTAGGAATCGGTGACTTTCAGCTAAAAAAAATTAGGGTATTTCCTAACCCTGTAAAAGACAAAATAACGCTTCTTGGATTTGAAAACACCACTTCCGAATTAAACATCAGCTTATATTCAATTACAGGAAAAAAGATTTTCAAAAGGGAACTTACAGCACAAAATCCTGAATTAAATTTAAAATCACTTTCTGCAGGAGTTTACTTATTGAATATAAGTACTACTGATGGCGCTAAGAAAGTCTTTAAAATTATTAAACAGTAGCATCAAAAAGTTACTCATAACCATTAAAGCTGGCTGTTTTAAATAATTCAATTAAAACAACCAGCTTTTTATATAAACAATTGAAATTCATTAATTTTAAAATCAAATTTTGTAACTTTACAGCTATTCATTTTATTAAAAATCAACACATTACCTCAATTACACTTCTAAAAAATAATAGTAAATACTAACTAAAAATTTTAGAATTATGAGAACATCTAGTCGATTACTAGTGGTAGTGATTTTCACATTACTCCTAGGGAGCAGTTTGTTAACTGCACAAGAAAAACAACCTCAACGCTATCTTACCGTTACAACACTTCACTGGAACATGGACATGGAAGATTTTTCTATGGACGAATGGAAAGCTATTGAAAAAGAATTTACTAAAAAAGTTACCGCTAAGAACGAATATGTTTTAGCTACTAATTTTGGCATCCATTTTATGACAGCCGATAATACAGAATTGGTATATGTTCAACTATTTAACTCGTGGAATGACATTGACAAATCAAGTAAGCGAAATGGAGAATTAATAAAAGCAGCATGGCCAGATGAAGCTAAACGAGAAGCGTTTTTAAAAAAACGTGATTCCTATTATGATGCTTATCATTCTGACGAAATTTACGCAACCATATCAGGAGCGAAACCATATATGGAAGAAGAAGACAAGGAAATGTTGTTCTATGTCAGAAAAAGTCATTTAGCGTTCCCTGACGATGGAACAGAAAAAGAGTTCAATGAGTTACGTGATCCTTTTGTAAAAAATGTTATTCATAAAAACCAATATATAAAAGGCTATTACCCATATGTACATGCTTGGGGAGCTGATAAAAGAGATTTTGTTGAAGTTTTTGTAGTAGAATCATTAGATGCTTTAGAAAAATCTTTTGATGAAATCGATAAATTGAATAAAGCCCGTTTCGCTGATGAGAAAAAACAAAAAGCGTCAGGAAAAAAAATGGGAAAATACTTTACTGGCTTCCATGGCGATTATGTGTACAGATCAGTACCAGAGTTATCTAAAAAAATGCCGCCACGGCCTAAAAAATAGAGTATATAAAAAAGGAGGTTTGATCAAACCTCCTTTTTTATAATTATATGTATTTATTACTCAATAATTTTAAATTTAATAGGGTGACTTTTTAAATCACTTTCTGATGATTTTAAATTAAATATTTGTATTACCTGACCAACTTTAGCTTCTTCTAAAAATGTTTTGGCTATCTTATTTAATTTATCACTATTACTAATAGCAAGCGTAGGCTTCCCAGGAAAATATATTTTAAAATCACTTACATTTCCTTTTTCTACTGTAATTAGCATTTTTGAAAGCTGGTCTTTTGTAAATTCAATTATACACTCTTTGCAAGTTGTTTTTCCATTAACTGCTGTTACTGGCCGTTTAGATTCATCAACTACCTTTTTAGGTTTTTTTGTATAAATGTGAATAACAGGTTCCTTTAACTTATTACATCCCCATCTTTATCAGCAATATCAGCACTTTGAATGTTTTCATTTTTTAGTTTTGAAGCTTCGTCATAGGATACTTTTTTATTGTCTAAAACATACTTTGCGTCTTTAGGTAATGGAGGAGGGGGAGGAATATTAGAGTCAGTATCATTTACTCCTTTAATTACTTTTGGTGATGGTGGCATTGGTGGGAAACTAGGGAGTTTTTCAGCTTTCTTTTTTTGAGAAGGTGTCATCAACTTATACAAATACTCTATTCGGTTAACTTCTTTTAATTTAACAACCATACCTTTCTTAGGTTGACTATTATATTTTTTCGCCAACGTATTGTACTCCGTAACTTGTTGAGGAGTTGCTTTTTCTTGTTGTATTGTTGTGCTAAAACTAAATAATAGCAATGCGAGTACTGGTAGTAAGATAAAGCTTCTAATCCAAATTTTCTTTTTTGATGTGTGTGTTTTCATAACTGTAAATCGTTTTTTGATTGATGAATAATTAATGGCATGTGCCAAAGGTAATTGACTCGCATTTGATGAATACGCAAGCAATGTTTGTTGATATGTTTTAGTATTGGCTCCGTTATTTAAAACCGCTTGATCAGCTAAAAACTCATGATTTAATTTAACTGCTTTATTTAGTAAAAACAAAACCGGATTAAACCAAAATACTACTTGTAAAAACTCTAGTACTAATACATCGATACTGTGTTTTTGACGTGCATGAGTTTCTTCATGAAGTATTACTTCTTTAGGGATTTGATGGCTTATAAATTGCTGTTTATTGAAAAATATAAAGTTGAAAAAAGTATGTGGCACAATATCCTCGTTCAATAAAACAGATGTTGTTTCACCGTTTTTCTCTTTTGGGTTATTTTTAATCCTTTTTATTATTTCGAAACTGCTCCTAATAAATTTCAGTCCAAATAACAGCACTCCTAAACTATAAATACTCCATAATAGTATTGAAAAGTAGTTTTGTTGTTCAGCCTCTTCAATAATCGAAAACTCTGTTACAACACTAGAATCAATCATTGGCTGGATTTGCTCAACCACTTCTACATAATTAGTAAACGTGATAAATGGTATTACAAATGACAAGGCTAGTATTGATAATAAATAGACGCGCTTATATACATGCATGTTTTCTTTCTCTAAAAACAGTATGTAAAACAGGTAAAACACCAATAAACACCCTCCCGATTTTAAAATATAAGCTGTCATTATTTTTTCTTTTTTAGTTCTCCGTCAATAATCGCTCTTAAATCCTCCAACTCTTCCTTAGTTAGGTTCGTTTCTTTTGTAAAAAAGGATGCAAATTGCGAAGCACTATCGTTAAAAAAATTCTTGATTAATCCGTTTACATGGGTTGAAAAATAAGCTTCCTTTTTAACCAACGGATAATACTCTCTAGCTTTCCCTTTTAAGGTATACGCTATATATCCTTTGTCAGACATTCTTTTTAATAAGGTTGCTAAAGTGGTGGTTGCAGGTTTAGGTTCCGGGTATGCTTCTAATAAGTCTTTCATAAAAGCTTTTTCTAACTTCCACAAATGATTCATTACCGTTTCTTCTGTTTTTGACAATTGCATATCACCTAATTTAATTATTACTCTACAAATGTAGAAGTAATAATTCAGTTCTACAAGTGTAGAGCTTAAAAACATTGTAATTGCGTTAGGGATTGAGCAATTGTTGGAGCTCTTTTATAGGTTGTATTAACAAACCTATAAAAAGCGACTTGCGAAAGCGCGACCTGAAAGGGAACGCCCAAAACAAAAAAGAGACTGTCTAAAAAGGTTACTTTCGTCAAACCGAACTCGTTTCGCTTTCTCATTAATATTGTTTCCAACATTGTGAGATTCTGAAATAAATTCAGAATGACGTCAATAATTTTCAGACTGTCTCTTTAGTATTATTAATAGCAGTAATTACTTAGATAACTCTGTAAAATACTTATAAAACATAGGAATAGTTTCAATTCCTTTTAAGTAGTTGAATACTCCAAAATGTTCGTTTGGAGAATGTATTGCGTCAGAATCTAATCCGAATCCCATTAAAATAGTCTTGCTTTTTAATTCTTCTTCAAATAAAGCTACAATTGGGATACTACCTCCACTACGTTGTGGAATAGGTTTTTTACCAAAAGTGTCATTATACGCCATACTAGCAGCTTTATACCCTATGCTATCTGTTGGCGTAACATAGCCTTGACCACCGTGATGCGGAGTAACCTTTACCGTAACACCTGCTGGAGCAATACTTAAAAAATGTTTCGTAAACAATTCAGTAATAGATTCCCAATCTTGATTTGGAACTAAACGCATAGATATTTTAGCATACGCTTTTGAAGCGATAACTGTTTTTGCCCCTTCACCAGTATATCCACCCCAGATTCCGTTTACATCTAAAGTAGGACGGATAGCATTACGTTCATTAGTAGTATATCCTTCTTCTCCATAAACAGCGTCAATATCCAGTGCTTTTTTATAATTTTCTAATGAAAATGGAGCTTTTGCCATTTCATCACGCTCTTCTCTAGACAAGTCTTCTACTCCATCGTAAAAACCTGGAATAGTAATCTGATTTTTTTCATCATGTAAAGAAGCAATCATTTTTGTTAAAACATTTATAGGGTTTGCAACTGCTCCTCCATATAAACCTGAATGTAAATCTCTGTTAGGACCTGTTACTTCAACCTCAACATAACTCAAACCTCTTAAGCCAGTTGTAATAGACGGAATATCATTAGCAATCATTCCTGTATCAGAAATCAAGATGACATCGTTCTTTAGTTTCTCTTGATTATTCTTTACAAAAACACCAAGATTAACAGAACCAACTTCTTCCTCACCTTCAATCATGAACTTTACATTACATGGCAATTGGTTTGTAGACGTCATAAACTCTAATGCCTTTACATGCATGTACATTTGTCCTTTATCATCACAAGCACCACGAGCAAAAATAGCGCCTTCAGGATGTTTGTCTGTTTTTTTAATTACCGGTTCAAATGGTCCGCTTGTCCATAATTCAATAGGATCAGCAGGTTGCACATCATAATGCCCATAAACTAAAATTGTTGGTAAATCAGGATCAATAATTTTTTCTCCGTAAACAATAGGATATCCATCAGTTTCATACATTTCAACAAAGTCACAACCTGCTTTTTCAAGACTCAATTTTACCTGATCAGCAGTTTTAAGCACATCATTTTTAAATGCAGAATCTGCACTAACAGAAGGTATTTTTAATAATTCAATAAGCTCGTTTAAGAAACGATCCTTATGCTCACTTATGTAATTTTTTATATTGTCCATTACTCAAAATTTTAGAGTTTCAAAAGTACTAAAAATAGTATTGATATTTTTTATTGATTTTTATTTGATACTAATAAGGAATATGTATATTTGCAGTCCTTAATTGCAGGCGTGGTGGAATTGGTAGACACGCTAGACTTAGGATCTAGTGCCGCGAGGTGTGAGAGTTCGAGTCTCTCCGCCTGTACTTTTGAAACCCTTGTAAACAATAGTTTTCAAGGGTTTTTACTTAAAAAGCGAGCCAAAAACGAGCCATCAGATTATTAAGATTTACGACTGATTATCAATCAGATGTAAAAAAAAAATGTCTAAACTTCAAAAAGCGAAAAAAGTAATATTTATAGATTACGTACCCGCAGAATTACATGAGAATAAAATTTGGAAAATAGTTTACTATGTTCTAAATCCTTTTACTCAAACCCTTGAAAGAAAACGAATTAGGGTAAAGCCCCTTAAAAGCACAACCGAGCGTAGGAGACTAGCTAAAAAAATGATGACTGAAATAAACAACAGGTTGTTAAATGGTTGGAACCCTTTCTTAGAGAACACAAAAACAAAGGAATTTACATTGCTTTTTGACGTGTTTAATATATATATCAAACACATTAAAATATAAATTCATATTATTTAAGGGCCATAGTATTAATAAAATAAAGTTAATTCACTTATATAGCAATTTAAGGTGTTTTATATATTTGACTCAACTCTTCAGTATGGGAGTAA
>JABSPO010000141.1 GCA_013214625.1 Flavobacteriaceae bacterium | reverse complement strand
ACATCAGGTGTTATTACATTAACAACTGCTGGTGCAAAAATCGTAAATGACGGTGGAGATTTACCAGATTATAAAGTAAGTGCAGCATCAAGTACAGGTGATACAGGTTCAATAAGCATTGACCCAGTAGATACAGATGTATTACCAGAAATTACTATCAATGATACTATATTGACAAATGACAATACTCCAACATTTAGTGGAACTTCTGAAAATACAGATGGCGACTTTACGTTAAATGTAAATGGAGAAGACTATACAGTTACACCAGAAGCAAATGGAACATGGAGCTTTACTATTCCAGCAGAAGATGCTTTAGATGATGGAAATTATACAGCTACTATTTCAGGAAGTGATGCACAAGGAAACAATGTAAGTGCAAATGATGCTCTTACAGTAGATGCAGATGCACCTGATATTAATGAATTAAAAATAACAGATATTGTTGATACAAATGGAGATCATTCTGAGATTATAATGAGTGGTACAGCAGATGAAGCTGGTAATACAATTAAACTTTATGATGAAGATGATAATTATTTAGGTTCAACAACTGTATTAGAAAATGGAACTTGGAGTTTTGATATTACAAATTTAGAAAACACTCCTCGAAATGATAATGAATTCTTTAAAGTAACAGAAACTGATGCTGCTGGTAATGTAACAGCTGAAACACCTGCGGTTCATTTTAATGCCTTTACTTGGAATAATGCTCAAAGTGATGATTTTGATGATTATGCATTAGCAGGTAGTGGTGATGATACTTTTACTTTTAATGATAATGATGTAAATGATAGTATTGTTTTTGATGGTGGAGATGGAACAGATACTGTTATTTTAAGTGGAAATAGAGAAGACTTTACTATTAGTATAAATGATAAGGGCGAAATTGTAATTGTTGATAATATCAATACCACAGGTGATACTATCATTGTAAGAAACACAGAGGTTTTCAAATTCAATGATGGTACATTTACCGCTGAAACTGTACTTTCAGGAGATTTACCAGAAATTTCTATTAATGATATTGGCTTAACTAATGACGATACTCCAACATTTAGTGGAACTTCACAAAATACAGATGGAGACTTTACTTTAAGTGTAAATGGAAAAGATTACAATGTTACACCTGAATCAAATGGAACGTGGGTGTTTACTATTCCAGCAGTAGATGCTTTAGCTGATGGAAATTATACAGCTACAATAAAAGGAAGTGATGGGCAAGGAAATCAAACATCTGCTAGTGATAGTTTGAGTATAGATGCAACTGCACCTGATATAAATGATTTAAAAATTACTGATATTGTTGATAATGAGGGTGATTATTCAAGTGTAACTATGAAAGGTACGGGAGCTGAAGTTGGAAATACTGTTACCCTTTATAATGAGGATGGAGATGCAGTTGGGACAACAGAAGTTCAATCTGATGGTACTTGGAATCTTTCAATTGAAAATCAAAGTGGAACACCTGTTAATGATAATGAATTTTATTCTGTGACAGAAACAGACAGTGTTGGGAATACAACAGCGCAAACAAATAGCACACATTATTGGCATGGGTCTTCGTCTAATATTAATACTGAATCAAGTGATGATTATGTAATGACTGGATCTGGAAATGATAGAATTAATACAGATGATGTATTATCTGGAACGAATGAAAATGGATATGTGACTAGTAATAACGATGATACAAATGATTCCTTAGTAATAGATGCGGGAGATGGAACAGATACTGTTTCTTTTGGAAAAGATATTGAAGAATACACGATTACGACTGATTCAACTGGAAATGTAATTGTAACAGAATCGATTGAAAGCGATAGTAATGATGACGGAAAAGGCGATGTTACAGAGCTTAGAAATGTAGAAACAATTGAATTTAAAGATGGTACTTATGATGTAGCAAGTGCTGTCTTTACTTCATACAATGTAGCTCCTGATGCAGTAGATGATAATACAATACAAGAGAGTGTTTTCTTAGGAACAAAAGAAGAAGACGGAAGCATCTCTCAGTGGGGAGCACAAAATACAGATGGTTCTTTAACCTACTCAACAGAAAATGGAAATGAAATCACTATAAGTGCAACAAGAGATGGATCAAGTACATCTATTGGATTTATGGATGATGATTTAGATAATCAAAAAGGCGTTGGTATAGGTGCCGTAGGTGGAAATGATGCACAATTAGAACAAAATGAAACCGTAACAATTGATTTTGGCGGAACTATTTTGGCAGGTGCAGAAATTGGATTAGCTGGACTTGGGGGCCATTTTGTTAGTACTCATAGTGCAGATGCAAAAGCAACATGGGAAGCATATGATAATAATGGAAATGTAGTAGCAATCGGAGAATTACAACAAGATGATGATGCTTCTGTAATGACTAACTCTTTTACTGTAGGGGTAGCTTTTTCAAGTATTGAATTTTCTTTAAATGCAAATATAAATTCAAACTTTACTATTCAATACGTAGATGCTACTTATGTGGCTTCTGATATTACAACACAAGAAGATACGTCTCTTATTATTCAAGCCTCAGATTTATTGGCAAATGATACAGATACCAATGGTGATACAATAACAATTACAAATGTGACGGCTAGTACTAACACACATGGTACAGTTAGTTTAGATGATAATGGAAATGTTGTTTTTACCCCTGAAGAAAATTATTCAGGGGTTGCTAGTTTTACGTATACCATTAGTGATGGAAATGGGAAAAGTGATACTGCAACGGTTACAGTACAAGTAAACAGCGTTAATGATGCACCTGTTATTGATGCTTTATCTACACAAATAGTAGTAGAGGACGGAACCTTAGTTGGTCAAATTACTGCAAGTGATGCAGAAGGGGATACTTTAAGTTTTACTATTAAAGCTGGTGCTGATATACCAAATGGATTGATTGTAAATACAGATGGAAGTTATACCTTTGATGCAAGTTCATATGATTCTTTAAATGAAGGACAGTATGCAAATATCTTAGTGCCAATTGTAGTTAGTGATGGAAATGGTGGAATAAGTGAAACAACCTTAAATATTAATGTTACAGGTCTTAATAATGATCTTACTTTTGTAAGTGAGAGAGCTGGATATGATAATGTGGTTGGATATTATGAAATAGATGAGAATGGAAAGCCTATAGGAGAAGCAACCATAGTTGTGGATAATCAAAATGGAATGAATTCTGGGGCGCATTTAAGTGATTTAAATCCTAATACAAACTATGGATTCTTTATAATTGCTGGTTATAATGCAGATGATACTGTTGATGAAAACAGTGTAATTACTTTTGATACTACAAGTTCAACGCCTGTATTATTAATAGATGGAACTGCTTCATCTTTTCCTGTGTATTATGATAACCCTGTTTTTAATAGCGATGGAAAAGATCATTTTATCTTTACTTCTGATGGACAAGGTGGAACAACTATTAAGATTGAAGATTTACCTAATCTAGGAGATGCTGATTTTGATGATTTAGTATTACATCTTAATTATGAAATAAGTGATAAAACATTGGCTGATTTTGCAGGCAAGGTTACACTTGATATTGAAGTGGTAAGTTACAATGTTGAAAAAGGAATGGGTAATATAGAGGATAAAATCAAGGAAATTGAATTAAATGATGATACTATTATTATAAATGGTGATTTAAATAATGAAATGGAATTAGGTTCTAGTGATGATGTGGTTTATATAGAAGGTAATACGAATGAAAAAATAAAGCTAGAAGCAGGTGATGATACTTTAGCTATAAGTGGGAATGTAAATAAAGAAATTAAGACAGGCTCTGGTGATGATGCGGTTTACATTGAAGGCAATACAAATGAAAAAATAAAGCTAGAGGCAGGTGATGATACCCTAGTTGTAAGCGGGAATGTAAATAAAGAAATTAAGTCAGGCTCTGGCGATGATAGAGTTTACATAGAAGGTAATACGACTGATAAAATAAAATTAGAATCTGGTAATGATATGATAACGATCAATGGTGCAATTAACAAAGACATTGATGGTGGTTCTGGAATAGATTCAATTGTATTAGGCTCATATACAAAAGCAGATTATGACAATAATGTAAATGGCATTCAAAACAAACTTAAAAACTTTGAAAACTTTAAATTCTCTGATGGTGAAACTATTGGAGACAGCAGCGTTTTTAATGAATCTGAAGTTACATATGAAACAACTATTTCTATTCTTGCTACACAAGAAGACATAAATGAGACTTTATCTGAAGTAAGTATTCTTATTCCTAATAATGTAAGTATGGTTAAAGATTCAAATGGAAATGAATTAAGTATTGAAGATGGAAGAGTTTCAATAGAAGTGCAAACAGGTGTACAAGCATCTATTATACTGATTAGTGGGAGTTCTTTAAGCAGCAGTGAAATTAATACAATAGAAGGAAGTGTTACTACAAGAGAAAGTAATGGAGATACAAGTACTGCAACAGATTCAATTGAGAGCAGTACAACAACGATTGATCTTGTTAAAGAAGGTAGTGATATTGTAAATTTAGGGAATGACGGCGCTGGATATGCTTATGGAACTGCACCTGATGATATTGAAATACAAGTATTTGATTTTGGAGTATTAAACGCAGGAAAAACAGTTACTTTAACATTTGATTCTACTGCTACAGGAAGCTGGGATAATGCGGAAATCAATTCTTCTATAACGGTTGATAAGTTTATTATTTCAATTAATGATGTAGAAGAAGAAACCTTGACATATAACCATTATACAGATTCAAACAATACATGGAATGAATCCAAAACCTATACGGGTGTATTAAACGAAGAAGGTAAACTTGAGGTTTCATTTAATGTAAAAAGTACATACAATCAAGAAATTGTTAATATTACAGATATAGAAGTTGAGTTAAAAGATGCAATTGTTGATGGTACGTATTCAACACCTATTATTCTTGATTTAGACAATGATGGTATTGAAACTATATCTTTAGCAAATGGTGTAAAATTTGATATTGATAATGATGGGGATATTGATCTTACTGGTTGGGTTGGAGCTGATGATGGTTTATTGGTTCGAGATATTAACAATGATGGAATTATTAATGATGCCTCTGAATTATTTGGTGAAGAAACAATTAAAGAAGATGGAACAAAAGCCAGTGATGGATATGATGCTTTAAGAGAACTGGATTCAAATGAAGATGGCGTTATTAATGCAGATGATGATGCTTTTTCTGAACTTAAAATTTGGCAAGATTCAAATTCAGATGGTATTACTGATGAAGGTGAATTAATGGGTCTTAAAGAAGCAAATGTTTCTGAAATATCTTTAGGCACTATTACTAGTAATGAAACATCAAATGGTAATGTTATTGGTCTTAAATCAAGCTATTTAGACAATGATGGAAACGAAAAAGAAGCAGCTGATGTTTGGTTTGAAATAGAAGCAAAAGATTTAGTTCTTGATGATGATATTGATTTGGTTTCTGCAAAAGTAGAACCTGAAGTTGATAAAATGGCTTTAAATAATCAAAATGTTGATTTAAAAGGTGTCTTATTAGCTGATGAAGAAGAATATATAATTTTTGGAGAAAATGAAAACAGTATATCTTTGCAAGACAGTGATTTAAAATGGGTAAAACAAGAAGAAAATGAAATCATTGATGATGAAGAATTTAAAGTCTTTGAGAGTACTTTTTCACCCAACTCACATATAAAAATATTTATAGATAATGATATTGATGTGGATTTATAGAAGGCACTTGCCTTCTATAAATAACTTCACTTTTTAGGCTTATTTGGGTATAATCGCAAAAAATTATTCATAAATAGGATTCATATGTCTTTACTTCAAAAACAAGCTGATACAATTAGGTTTTTAGCAGCTGATATGGTACAAAAAGCAAACTCAGGACACCCAGGTGCACCTATGGGTTTAGCTGATATCGCAACAGTATTAAGTACTCACTTAAATATCAGTCCAACAAACTCAAAATGGTTAAATAGAGATAGATTAGTCTTTTCAGGCGGGCATGCAAGTGCTTTAATTTATTCATTATTACATCTTTGGGGTTTTGATTTAAGTATTGATGATATGAAACAATTTAGACAAACACACTCTTTAACTCCAGGTCATCCTGAATTTGGTCATACTCATGGTATTGAAATTACGACAGGACCTTTAGGTCAAGGTATTGCAAATGCGGTTGGTTTTTCAATGGCTTCTAAATATGCTCAAAATGTTTTAGGAAAAGATGTTATTAATCACAAAGTATACTGTTTTTGTGGAGATGGAGATTTACAAGAAGGTTTATCTTATGAAGCTACATCAACAGCAGGACATCAAAAATTAGACAATTTAGTAATTATTTACGATTCAAACAATATTACAATTGAAGGCGATACATCTATTGCTTGGGATGAAGATGTAGTTACACGTTTTAAAGCTATTAATTTTGAAGTAATTGAAATAGATGGACATAATTTTGAAGAAATAGAAGCAGCATTTGTACAAGCAAAAGCAGCTACAAAACCTGTATTAATTAAAGCAAATACTGCTATTGGTAAAGGTGCTGCAACGATGGAAGGTTCACACCATACTCATGGTGCACCACTTGGAGATGATGAAATAGCAGCTTCGAAAGTAAACGCTGGTTTTGATCCTTTGGAAAAATTTGTAATTTCATCTGATGTAAAAGCTGCTTTTGATAAAACAAAAAGTGGTCAAGATCTTGTATCTGCATGGGATACTTCTTTAAATGCAGAAGATAAAGCTAAAATAAAAACCTATACGAACCCTGATTTTTCTAGTATTGAATATCCCTCTTTTGAAGCAGATACTTCTGTTGCAACAAGAGATTCCAATCATAAAATTTTAAATGCAATTGCAGCTGCAATACCAGGTTTTATGGGTGGATCAGCTGATTTAGCACCTTCAAATAAAACAGAATTAAAAGGCATGGGAGATTATCCTCATGGTAAGAATCTGCATTTTGGAATCAAAGAGCATGCTATGGCATCTATTTGTAATGCTATGAATTTATATGGTTTATTCAGAGTTTTTTCCGCAACATTTTTTGTATTTTCTGATTATTTAAAACCAGCAGCAAGAATTGCAGCTTTAGCTTCAATTCCTCAACATTTTGTTTGGACTCATGATTCAATTGGTGTTGGTGAGGATGGACCAACTCACCAACCAATTGAGCACTTATCTCAATTTAGAGCTTTACCTAACTTTTATGTTTTTAGACCAGCAGATGCTACTGAAAATGTAGAATCATGGAAAAAAGCCTTAACGCTGAATGCTCCTAGTGCATTTGTATGTTCACGACAAGGATTAAAAGTTCTTAAAAATGAAAGAGCTTTTGGAAATGTTGAAAATGGTGCTTATTTACTTAAAAAAAGAGACAATGCAAGTATTACTATTATGGCTTCTGGAAGTGAATTAATGCTAGCGTTACAAACATCTTGTGAATTAGAAAAAGAGGGTGTTTTAGCTAATGTGGTTTCTGTTCCTTGTTATGATTTATTTATAGAACAAGATAAAGAATACATTTCAAGTGTAATTGATAAAAATACAAAAGTATTTGCTATTGAAGCGGGACGTGCGCTGGAATATTATAGATTTGCTGATGTTGTATATGGAATGGATACTTTTGGTGCTTCTGGACCTGCGCCTGAATTATTCGAGCACTTTGGATTTACAGTACCTTCAATTAAAGCTAAAATTTTAGCTGACTTAAAAGACTAAACTTAATAAAACAAGCTTTTGGCTTGTTTTATTAATATGTACAATTTATCCTATCTATTGTAGCTTTTTGCTATTTCTATCCTGTTTTATTTTTTGTAAACTCTTTATAAGGAAATCAAATGAAACACTTATTACTTAAAATTATTTATTATTTTGTTTATCTAAATTATAACTTATCAAAAAAAATCTGTTTATTTTTTGAAGAATGGGAACATGCCTTAATGACAAAACGTCTTCTTCTTTTGGATGAAAAATGAAAAGCCTAAGTATTGAAAATATCTTTGCAGGAAAGATAAAAGATATAAAAGTTACCAAGGGAAAAAAATATCAAAGTTCTTATAAAAAAGAGCCAATTACTGAAGAAGTTTTTGTTACTTTTTTAGGATTAAAAAAGGATACTCAAACAGATAAAGGACATCACGGAGGTTTTGATAAAGCCATTTGTGTTTATTCGAAAAAAAATTATGCTTATTTTAAAAACACCTATAATATTGATTTACCCTTATGTGCTTTTGGTGAGAATATTACTATTTCTAATATGGATGATAAAGATATTTGTTTGGGGGATCAATATTCAAATGGAAGTTTGATTGTAGAAGTATCTCAACCCAGACAACCATGTTGGAAAATATCCTCTATTTTAAATATTAAAAAACTCACGTCTCTTGTTGTAAAAGAGGCTAAAACGGGATTTTATTTTAGAGTGATAAAAGAAGGTTATTTATACCAAAATAAACCCTTAGAGCTTATATTAAGACCTCATAAAGACATTAATATAGAGTTTATTAATCAAGCACACCTTACTCGTAATGAAAAAGATATTGAGTGTATTTTAGAATGTAAAGAGTTAGCAGGTGCTTTTAGGATTTTTTTAGAGAAAAAAATTAAGAATAAGAAAAATATTGTACTTGAAAAGTGGCAAGAAGAGGGCTACTAAAAAATTAGTATTATTATATTTGAATATAAAAGTAAAAAAAGAAGACAAAACAAACATAAGTATATTTATTTTATAAACTTATATCTATATATCAACATATCTTGATATATAAGAAATATTTAGTTATACTTCCTTAAATTATAAGGATGAAGATGGATGTGTTTTTAAAAACTACTGCTGCGTTAAATGATCCTACTCGAATAAAAATCCTTCAATTTATAAATCTTCATGGGAAATTATGCGTTTGTGATTTAGAAATATCCTTTGATATGATTCAATCACGTTTATCAAGGCATTTAAAAATCTTAAAAGAAGCAGGATTTCTAAGCGTAAAAAGAGAAGGACGATGGGCTTTTTATGAAATACGTTCTCCTCAAGATCAATTTAGAAATGAATGCATAAAAGAAATTATGTATTTAGAATTAGATTTACCAAAACTTAAAAAAAATTGTAAAACATCATAAAATAGAAGGAAAAAAATGGAAGATTGTTTATTCGTATATGGAACACTAATGCCTAATTGTCCCAATGGACATGTATTAGAAGAAATTGTAGGAAAGTTTGTACCTGCAACAGTAAGAGGAAAATTAAAAGATCAAGGTTGGTCTGCTTCTATGGGTTATCCTGGTATTACTTTAGATGAGACCAGAGATACTATTCATGGTTTTTTATTTTATTCTAGTAACTTGATAAATCATTGGGAAAAACTTGATATTTTTGAAGGGGATGAATTCGAACGTCTTGAAGTTTGTGTTGAACGATATGATGAGTTTGAAGTTGATACGTATATTTATGTCTTGAAAAGTGTGGATACTTTTGAAGATGACAATGTCTAATACAAGTAAAAAAGGAAGAGTATGATACTTGCCTCCTCTTTATTTATAATAACACTTATTTTTGTTATTTGGCAACCTAAAGATCTTCAAATAGGAACATCTGCTGTTATTGGGGCTCTTGTTGCTTTACTTTTAGGAGTGGTATCTTTCTCCGATGTATTAATTGTTAGTTCTATCGTTTGGGATGCTACCTTAAGTTTTATTGGAATCATTATTTTATCTATGGTTTTAGATGAAATTGGTTTTTTTGAATGGTGTGCTTTGAAAATGGCAAAAGTATCGAATGGAAATGGACATAAAATGTTTGTTTATTCTATTTTATTAGGGGCTTTTGTTTCTGCTATTTTTGCAAATGATGGAGCAGCACTAATATTAACGCCTATTTTATTAGCAAAAATGAAAATACTAAAACTTAATATGAAAAGTATTGTTGCTTTTTTATTAGCAGGGGGATTTATATCTGATTCTGCTTCTTTGCCTTTTATTTTCTCTAATCTTACTAATATTGTTACCGCAAATTATTTTAATATTGGTTTTATGGAATACCTAAGTATTATGATTGTTCCTTATCTTGTTAGTGTAGTAGCTTCAATAGTTTTTTTATGGCTAATTTTGCGAAAAGATATACCTAAAGTTGTTGATATTTCTTTATTAAAAGAACCTAGAACAGCTATTAAGAACATAAAATTGTTTTATATTTCTTGGGTATTTTTACTTGTATTGTTAGTAGGATACTTTATTGGTGATATTTATGATTTACCAGTAAGTGTATTTGCTTTAGGGGGAGGATTATTATTTCTACTTATTGCAACAGCATTTAAAAGTGTTAAACCCCTACATATTATAAAAGAAGCTCCATGGCAAATTGTATGGTTTTCTATTGGTTTGTATATTGTTGTGTATGGTTTGAAAAATGCTGGTTTAACGGATTACCTAGAAGTTGTTTTAAAAAACATAGCATCCCAAGGGGATGTATTTGCAATTGTTGCTACTGGTTTTTTATCGGCATTTTTATCAGCCATTATGAATAATATGCCAACCATTATGATTATGGATATAGCTTTGGAAAACATACCTAATACGGCTTTAGTATATGCAAATATTATTGGTTCAAACTTAGGACCTAAAATGACACCTTTTGGTTCTTTAGCAACACTTCTTTGGTTACATGTATTAGCAAAAAAAGGAATTAATATCTCTTTTTTACAATACAGTAAATTTGGATTTATTATAACGCCACCTGTGTTACTAATCGTATTACTTGCTTTGGCTTATAGTTATTAATTTATAAATAAAAGGAAAAAAATGAACACAGATAAAAAAATATTAATTTTATGTACAGGGAATTCGTGTAGAAGTATTATTGCGGAGGCTTTAATTAATGCTAACTTAGATGGTTATAGCGCGGATTCATCAGGAGTAAAAGCAAGTGGAAAAGTCAATTCAAATGCGATTAAATTATTAAAAGAAAAAAATATCTGGTTAGATTCTTATTATTCCAAAACATTGGATGTTGTTATAAATAATGCTTATGATTTAGTAGTTACTGTATGTTCAAACGCTAAAGAAACATGCCCAATTTTCCCAAAAGCAGTAAAAACAATTCATGTTGGTTTTGAAGATCCCGATGGTTCCTCTTTTGATTCTTTTGTTAAAACCTATAATGATATTGAAGAAGTATTATTACCAAAAGTAATAGAAGCATTAAAATAATGATGAAATGTAAAACCTTAACAATATACGATCCTGCTATGTGTTGTCCAACGGGAGTATGTGGAACTGACATTGATGTTACACTTTTACAATTAGCAAACTTCTTAAGTTCATTAAACAAAAAAAACTTTGAAGTTAATAGATATAGTTTAACTACTAATCCAGCAGAGTATGTATTAAATAAAAGTGTTTCAAGACTTTTACAGGATGAGGGTGTTGAATGTTTACCATTATTTTTCTTAGACGATGAGCTAATTCTATCAAAAGAATATCCAAGTGTTCCTAGCTTAAGTGCTAAACTTGGCTTATCTTCTTTTGTAGCTAAGCTTTAAGATGAAAGAATTATTAAAGAATATTCCTAAGTTTGTCTTTTTTACAGGAAAAGGTGGGGTTGGAAAAACATCTATGTCTTGTGCTATTTCTTTAGCTTTAAGTAAAATGAATAAAAAAGTATTGTTGATTTCTACTGATCCTGCTTCTAATTTAGATGAAGTCTTAGATACAGAATTAGGCTCAACACCTTCTTTAATAAATAATACAAAAAACTTATTTGCAATGAATATTAATCCCGTAATTGCAGCAAATGAATACAAAGAAAAAGTGGTAGGTCCTTATAGAGATTTATTGCCCAAAGAGGCAATAAATCAAATGGAAGAACAGTTATCAGGAGCTTGTTCTGTAGAAATTGCTGGATTTAATGAATTCTCTAAATATGTTGGAGATGATGATATTATAAAACAATATGATCATATTATTTTAGATACAGCTCCTACAGGTCATACTTTACGATTGTTAAATCTTCCCAGTGCCTGGAAAGATTTTATTGCTAATAATCAAACGGGATCTTCGTGTTTAGGACCCGTATCTGGTTTAGTTGAGCAAAAGATACTTTATGAACAAGTGGTTGATAATTTAAAAGATAGCTCAAAAACTTTGTTGATTTTGGTGAGCAGAGCTGAAAAATTATCCCTTTTAGAAGTAAGTAAAGCAAGCAAAGAATTAAATGAGCAAGGAATGAAGAATCAACATTTATTAATAAATGGTGTTTTTAAAGAAGATTCAAGTGATGAAATCGCACAGGCATTTTACCAAAAATCAAAAGAAGCATTAGCTGTTATGCCAGAAAATTTAAAAAATATATCGAGTAATGAAATTGGTTTTTATCCCCAAGGCGTTCTTGGTTTAGAATCTTTGTGCGCTGTTATAAACAATGAAACAATGAAAGAAGATATGGCTGAACTTATTTCTTTTGAAGAGAAAATAAATGAAGCTTTAGAAGATACTATGTCTTGGAAAGATTTATTAAATGATATTCAAAAAGATAAAAGTGGTTTAATTATGACTATGGGAAAAGGAGGCGTTGGTAAAACTTCTATTGCTTCTTTGATTGCTTATGAACTTTCTTCTTTAGGACATAAAGTAACTTTGTCAACCACAGATCCTGCTGCTCACTTGGATTATATAAAAAACAATAATACAAAAGATTTAATTATTGAGAAAATTGATCCAAAATATGAAACACAAAAACATATAAAGCGAGTAATTAAACAAAATGAAAACAAACTCTCATCTGATGATATGGCATTATTAAAAGAAGAATTAAATTCGCCTTGTATAGAAGAGATTGCAATTTTCGAAGCTTTTGCATCTACAGTTAATAAAGCAAAAGAGCGATTTGTTGTTTTAGATACGGCACCGACAGGACATACTTTAATGTTATTAGATGCTTCAAATGCGTATCATAAAGAACTGTCTAAAAATGTAAAGAATGAAAATTCTGATGATCTAATACAATTGATTCCTTTATTAAAAGATAAAAAGTTTACAAAAATACTTTTATTAGCACTTGCAGAAGCTACGCCTACACATGAAGCAAAAGCTTTACAAGAAGATTTACAAAGAGCGGGTATTACACCTTATGCTTGGGTAATTAACAGAAGTTTTGTTTTGTGCAAAACGAGTAATACTGTCTTAAAACATAAAGCGTTAAATGAAGTTAAATATATTAATGAAATCAAAAATACTTTAAGTAAAAAAGTTGTAATATCTCCTTGGATTAAAGATGAAATTAACAACAGTGCTACACTTAAAAAGTTACTTCATTAAAAACAAATTTAAATAAAGAGAAGTATATGAAAGAAGAAAAATTAGGTTATATATTTGCAGTGTTTGCATTTTTATTTTGGGGTGCTGTATCTCCCATTTATTTTAAAGAAGTAGGAGGGGTTACTGCGCTTGAAGTTTTGATGCACAGAGTCGTTTGGTCCTTTCTTATTTTAATACCTTTGGTATATCTTACTAAACAAACAGAAGTACT
>JABSPO010000140.1 GCA_013214625.1 Flavobacteriaceae bacterium | reverse complement strand
CGTATAAAATCCTACAAATTATTTGCTGAAATTATGAACGAATTGAATAAGTAGGTTATATAACGATTTACCTATGTTTAGTGCGGATTAATAGTAACAAAACTTTCAATAACGCACATAGCCAAAACGTTTTTTTTTTTCTATTTAATAGCCAAATTTATAATTTTCACCGTTAATTTTTTAAAACCTTCAAATTGTAAATTTTGCAGACTTTGTTAATACGCACTATTTTTCAGTCTAGCACAAAACCCTTATTATTTTTATACCGTGTTGTGCTTAGTCCTTTTTTCCAACTGATGTTCTGCAATAAAATTAAATCTTCGTAAGTGTAATGTCAAAAATAATATTGGAGCGATAAAATCCTGATTTCTCAATTACTTTTTGAGAAGCTACATTATCTAGTGTAGTGGAACAAATAGGTTTTCTATTCGCCTCTAAAACTCTATTTACTTGCATTTTCATTACCTCCGTTGCAATACCTTTGCCTTGATAATCTTTGTTTACTATAATTCCTATATCGGCAATATTAGGTTGTGAATCACTCATTCTGCATTCACTTGTAGCAATTATCACATTAGATTCCTTAATAATAAAATTTTCTTTTCTTGATATAAGATTTTCTGTATATCCAAATGTATCGTCCATACCAACTTGCTCTTTTAAAAATACTTTGATGGCAGGAATGTCTTCTGTTGTAGCCAATGCTACATGCAATGTTGACTGCACTTCTCTAGGAGTATTAACGTGCTGAAAACAAAATGTATTTGGTTCAATTCCTTTTGATAAAGACAAACAAGCGTTAAATGAAATGGGCTCATTTGAACTTAAGCTTGCTGAATTAATTAATTCTGATTTGATTAATTCAGTAATAACCTGATTCATTTTTGAGTTGTGGTTATCTAACAGAAATATCTGTAATAAGCAACCATTCTCATTAATGCAACAGTAACCAATGGTATTATCGTTATTTTCTATAAGATAATGCTGAGAGGAGGCAATGTATAGTTGTTCCCACATGGCATCAATAGGTGATGCTAATTTTTTGTATAATAGAACTCTTAAATTGTTAATGGTTTCTGTGTTTTCTGATTTTATAAAATTCATTGTTTACTGTATTTTTTAATGATGTGTTCTTTAATTTGTTTTAGCGGAAAATCTTCATAAATACTCAAATAGCTGAGTGCGATCCCATCCAGCTCAGCAATAAACATGTGGCTTTTTACCAAAGAATTAGGTGCATCTATTTTGTCGAAAATAGTTTTTGTTTCTCTCAGAATAAAGGACGACCTCTCTTTTATTAAGTCATTCAATACTTCTCTTGTGCTTGGCTGAACAATTACATTTAAATTAAATTGGAAGAATAATTTATCTGCTTTTAGTTGTACAAAAAAGGATTCCAATAGTTCAGTTAAGTGTTCATTTGGTGATAAATTTTCACTTTTAGTTGTATTTATTTCCACTATTAATTTTGTGGTTTTCATAAATATTTCTCGCAATAAGCCATTTTTTGACTTAAAGTGATGAAAAATTAGTCCTTTTGAAACATTGGCTGTTTCGCATATCGCTGAAAGTGGCGTATTTTCAAATCCTCTTTCAGAGAATAGATTGGTAGCTATTTCAATTAAATGTTCTCTTTTATCCATCTATGAAAATTCAATTCTAAAAAATGACTGCACGTACGGTCAGTACAAATGTGCAAATAAATATTTATTTTACAAAAGTTATTATGTATTAATTATTTGGGAAGAGGATGTAGTTGTATTAAGCACAACGGTTGGTATATGGTTTGTTGCGTGTTTAAGCATCTAATTTAGTAAATACAAACCGAATAGAAAATCCGCGAGGTTTTTCGTAAGCATGCTAGAACTAGCTATAAATTATATACGGTGTTGTGCTTTCGTTATTTTTTTCGTTTACTCTAGCCTATTTCAAAGACGTGCTTTTTTCATTTTAAGGATTTGGATAGATTTTCTTAAACATAAAATCTATGACGAACTTTCTTGAATTATTATATATTGCAGTTTAAATTAACATAGGATAAATTCATTTATGCAAAATGAAAACCCAAGCTTAGGAAGTACCATTATTGATTCTCGTAAGAAATTAGGATTATCACAAGAGGCATTAGCAGAAAAAGCAAATGTATCCTTAAGCACCATTCAACGTATTGAAAAAGGAACTGTAAAACCGAGGTCTTTTACTTTAAAAACTTTGGCAACAGCTTTAGAAATTGATTTTTCTGAGTTAATTACTGAAAGCACAATTGCTAAAGATGAAATTTCTCAACATAAAGAAACCGAATTTGTGGTTTTAAAACGCATGGCAATCTATGGGCTATTTGGCACTTTGATTCCGTTGTTTAATATCATCATTCCGTATGTTTTCTGGAGAAAAAAGAAAGAGAATTTTACATTAAAAAATGCTGCTGGAAAACTACTAAGCTTTCAAATTTTATGGTTGCTTACCGTTATTATTTGTGCTTTTTTATCAAGTTTTATCGTGTACCTTATTACAGGTTTAGAAGGCTACAGACCTTTTCCAATTGAGTTTTACTTGTACCTATTTTTTATCATCATACATCTTGTTTTTACCTTAAAGGTAATTATAAAACTGAATGTAAAAGAAAGTAATATCTTTCCGTTTATTCCCAATTTATTCTAAATTCCTTTAGTATTTAAATTCAAGGTGAATTTATAAATCACTGTAAATTACTGATCTCCAGCGGGGTCATTTCAAATGACCTATATATGCGGTAAGAATGCTGTACGGCTGACGCTATAAATTATTATTCTTCATTCTATTTTTGCTTTTTCAATTAAAAATAAATTTATAAAAAAACATGAAGAAACGTATTCTAAAAATCAGTCTAACCATACTAATAGCATTAATAGTTTTAGGAGCATTCAATGCTTGTAAACCAGAACCGAAAACCATTGGTGATTTAATGGAAAGCTATGAAGACCCAGGAATGAGAATTAAAATTAGAAGCCCATTTAGTGGTTCTGTACTGGTTGCAAAAAAAGGGGAAATCATTTTTGAAGAAGCTTATGGAGAAGAAGATAGAGAAGATAAAAAACCAAATACTATCGATACAAAATATGGTATTGGTTCAGTAACCAAACAATTTACTGCGATGCTCATTATGCAATTGGTAGAAGAAAATAAGATAAAACTTCAGGATACAATTAATAAATATCTTCCGTATTTACCTGCCGAAAAAGCAAATCATATCACTATTCATCAATTATTGTCTCACACTTCTGGATTAGCTCATTACACTGGCTTGCAAGCTATAGGGGTACCTTTAAAAGATTTCGGAAATACTAGGTATTCTCCAAAGGCATTAGCAGAATTAATAGGGAGAACCCATTTAGTAAACCAACCAGGAACTGCTTATTATTACAGTAGTTTTGGCTATGATATTTTGGGAGTTATTTTAGAAGAAGTATCTGGTAAATCATTTTCCGACTTATTAGATGAAAAGATTGTAAATCCTTTACAGCTAAAGAATACTGGCTTCGGAACTAACGAATATATTTCGAAGGAACTAGCTAAAGGCTATAGTTATCGAGAAGTTTATGGATGGGATTGGTGGTCTTCGGAACATGGAGGGATAACAACAGAAGCTCCTTTTAGAGACCAATCTACAGCGTATACAGCAGGAGGGATGCATTCTACAGTTAAAGATTTATTTATTTGGAGCGAAGCTATCAAGTCTTATAAATTATTGTCGCCAGAATTAACAAATATAATGTTAACACCAAATACCCATGGGCATTGTTATGGTTGGGTAAGAAATTGGGATGATATACTAGAGAAAAACACCAAGGTAAGATTATATGGTCATGGGGGAGCACTATCAGGTAATAGTGCATTTATTGCAATGTATGATGATGAGACCACAATTATTTATTTGTCTAACAGAAGTAATCTAAGAGCAGAAGAAATTTTGCATCAAATACATTTGCGAGCTAATAATTTAAAAGATGAATACAACCTAAAAGGCTATCCAAATAGGAGTTCCTATACAGCATTTAAAAAAGCAGGAGGGATGTATGCCTTGCAAGATTATTTTAATCGGCTTTCGGAATATAGTGGTTATAAAGTTAATCCATCAAATAGTACGATGCGAGGTGTTATGAAAATTCATTTGGAAGCTGGAAAAATTAAAGTTGCAGATAGTCTTAAAACAGTATTTTTTAATTCTTATAATCCAGATGAAAGAACACTTAATGAATTCGGATATGATTTTCTATATTCTGACAATCCAAATTATGCATTAGAATTCTTTAAAGAGAATATTGTAAAATATCCACAATCTTCAAACGCTTGGGACAGTTTAGGGGAAGCCTATTTAACTTATAAAGATTATAAAAAAGCAGTAATTTGTTATAATAAAGCTGTAGCGTTAGGTGAAAAGGTATCTCATAAATCTTTAAATATTTATAAAGAAAATCTTCTAAAAGCAGAAAATAAGCTAAAAGAATAATATTACACTTACATACGTTGTGAACTAGATATTTTCATTTTTTATTTTATGGTTTCCTCATTCTGTTCAAAGTTTGACAAAACCCAGCACATTTTTTTTTGCGCTGGGTTTAGTGTCTACTAAAAAACCAAATGTGCTGTTGTACGGCTGGTTTCCATAATGAAGCACAACGTTTAGCTATGAATAGTACGGGGCAGAAAATCCACAGATTTTCGTATCGCCACAAGCCATAAGTTTTTTGTTTTGTTTTTAATTTGTCGTTTTATAAATGCCAATTTTTAAATAATGAACACCTTTAAATTAAATAAGAAAGGAGGTGAGTAATTTAAAAGATTTGGCGTTAATGTAAAGATACACTTACTTCACAATTTACACGCCAAATCCATATTATTTATAGGTGTTGTTAGCCACTGGCTTTATTTAACTTTCTGAATAAACATTAATTATTGTTTTACATATACTCCTAAACTAAAGAAGTGACTAGACAAAAAACATTTGCTGAACCCAAAACTATTTCGACTATTAATCCTTGAACTAACAATTTATTTGGTTTTCCATCTAAAGCAATACTAAGTGATCGTCCAAATGCAAATCCAAGAAGAATCAAGGTTGCAACAAAAAATGAAGTAATGGTCAATTCAGGAACAATAGTACCTAGCAGCATAATTATTCCACTGAACAACATAACGGAGCTTACTCCTCGGGCTTCACTTAATACGTTTACTTCGTTTTCAAGCTTAATTCCAGAATTCTTTAAATAAATTTTTACTGGATTACTTATTCTTGATATCCCTCCGTACAGTAATAAAAGACCTGAAATTGATAGTGTTACGATTTTGATAATTTCCATTTTTAATTTCTTTTAGATTGTTAAGGTGCAAACATAAAGCAGAGTTGTGACATAGGTGTGTCAGGGGTGTTTTTACTTTTGTACATAATCCTCAAAATACTTTTGTAGGGTCATATTGTGCGGGGTAAACGTTTCGTTTTGAGGAACGAGTGTTTCGATGAAATCTATTCTAAATGCTCTAAAATCTTTTCTCAACCTACAAAAGGCAATGAGTAGAAAATTTCCGTTGATGCTGTAGATGGCAAAAGGTTCTATATTTCGGGTGGTGTGCTTTTTTTCTGAAGAATGATAGTCCATCTTTAAGACCTGAAAATGGATAATAGCCGATTGAATCTGCATGAGGTTATTACTCGACTTTTGTTTATTTTGATTGCCACCAAAGTAGATTCTGTCTGCCAATAAATCTGCATTTCCTTTTTGAGAATATCTTAAAATAGATTTTATTTTTTCTATTGCGCTAGAAACATTTTCGCTAAGCGATTGATCTTTGCTTCTAATCACCAACTGTTCTACTGTAATTAAGGCATTGGCTTCATCTTCTGTAAATAGAACAGGAGGAAGGTGATAACCCTCCATCATAGAATAACCTTTACCTTCTTCAGTCACAATGGGAATTCCTGATTTTTCGAGTGTACGAATATCTCGGTAAATTGTCCTTACGCTTACATTGTGCTTTTCAGCGAGGTAATTCGCAGTGACAATTCTTTTGGATTGCAGCTGAGTAATAATGGCAGTTAATCTCGAAAGTCTTGGTTTTTCTTTTTCTTCCATTTTCGTCTTGTCTGCTTGTGGCTAACGTTTAGCTAAACACTGTGCGTTGCAAAAGTAAAATGACCTTTGATTGATGCACTTAGCTAAGTATTTTGTTTCGTTTTTATATTGTTTAGTTCAAAAGCTAAATTAAATATTTAGCGTTCAATTGTAAATGTAACGAACTTCTGAAAGAGCACCAAGAAAGCATGGAGTTTAGGTGTTGTTAGGGAGCGTTTTTACTTACAGATTAATATATCACGTATTACTCCGTTTCGAGAGTCAGCTTATCTCATAACGATTCCGTAACCTGGCTAAAAGTCTGCGAATCAAGCTAAGGTATATTTGGGGGAAAGATTAACCATTAAATCTCAATTTTTTTCGTGAATTATGTTCCAATAAAATTCTGTTTTAATTTGAAGATAAAAGGAGGGAAGTTGAGTTTTAAACCACAATTTAGGTTTCTGCGATTTAATGTTTTGTAACGGTCTCGTGTATGAGTAGTAGCGGAATTCTACTCACTAACCTTTCAGTTTTGCACTGACCTTTGTTTTATATTTAAACTTTCGATTTATCACTAAGACCGCTATTGCTTATATACATTGTTCTGCGTTCGTATTTTTACCAAGGTCCATCTTTGGTAATGTTCAATATCTTTCCATTCTCAAACCTAAAAGCTCCGCCCCAACCTACAAACCAAACGCGATCGTATCGGTCTTTATAGATTTGATAAGCAAGAGGGCCATAATTTCCTTCTGATATTCTATGCTCTGTAAGTTCATTATTACTTAAACAGTAAATGCTTCTGGAACAATTAAACCAAATGTCTCCGTTTGAAGTTTCAATAACGTTGCTAGTGCCTTTGATTTCTTCAAATATAATACTCGATACATCAATCACAGAATCATCATTATATAGATAAAGTCCTTTTGAAGTGGAAATTACAAATTCCTCTTTCTGAGTTTCAATGACCTTATTAACAAAATTGGATTTGAGACCATTCTTTTCTGAGATTTCTATTAAAGCATTATTATCTTTTATATAGATGCCTCCATTTGTACTAAACCAAATTCTCCCTTTACTATCTTCCATAATATTATGAACTATACTGGTGCTTGAGACACCCAATGTTGTGTCAATTACACCTTTAGGTAATTCAAAAAAAGTAAAGTTTTGCCCGTCAAATATATTGACTCCATCAATAGTTCCTATCCAAATATTCTCTTTAGAATCTATTTCAAGACTCCAAACGTCATTACTTATTAATCCATCTGATTCGTATAAATTTATAATCTTTTCTTCATCTATGTAGCTAATACCATCAGAATGACCAAACCAGATTATTCCATTTATATCTTCTTTAATTGCACGTATAGCCACTCCTTTACCTGATTCACTTCTAATCCCATCAATATGAATCAATGTGTCATTTACCAATTTAAAAGCTCCTTTGTGAGTGCCAAACCAAAAAACATCTCTACTATCTTGGAACATTACTCTAACCGTTTCGGCTATCTGATTTGTAAAATCTGGAAAAATCACTGGATCTGGAGTTTTTTCTCTTTTAAGTAGCTTACTATCAGAGTTTTTTACTTCTTTGTCAATTTTAGTTTTATTCTCTTGTCCATTGCAAGAAATCAGACTGCTGTATAGAAAAATTGTTGTCAACAATTTGATAGAGATTCTAAGTTTCATTGATTTATTCTTTTTTGTTTTATATGCTCCCTAACGTTTAGCTATGAATTTTACGGGGCAGAAAATCCGCGGATTTTCGTATCGGCACAAGACAATAGCTTTTTGTTTTGATTTTAATTTGTCGTTTTAAACCCAAATATTATAAGTTTGGCGACCATGTAAATATACACAAGCCTTTAAATTTATGCAACAAACCCGTATTGTTTTATAGGTGTTGTTGTGCGTAGTTTTTTATTTCATTTCAAATATTTTCCAAGCATCAGTTTTTTCATCACTATCTTCAGATGTGATTTCTCTCATACGGAATTTATTCAATCCGATTTTTTCGATACGCTCCTCTTTTTGAGGTTCTTCATAAAAAATATCAAAAGTAACTAAACCTTTAACTTTCCATTCGTTTTGATTAAGAGAGATTAATTCTAAGAGTTTAAATCTACTTGAGCAAGATGTATAGTATTTACCTAATTCAATGACCCCGTCATTGTTAATATCAGCGACTGGAAATATGTAATCGGTATCCAAACAAGAAACATCAACTCTTATTCGTGGTATATTTTTATTTGTAAATATTACCGAAGCTCCGTCTTCAACACCACCACCATCCGAAATAAATAATTCTGGAATAACTAAGATTGAGTCATTGGTACTGTTATTATTAATATCTCCTAAGGATTTTATCTTAGAATATTTCGTCAAATTGTTAATCAAAGTTGATGTCAAAACAATGATTGTAGTATCTTTTAAACATTCCTTAATTCGGTAATGTAATTTTTGGTTGGCAAGTAATTTTTCTTTTTGCATAGGGATTTCCCAGTGCTCTTTCCAATTTTTAAGTTCCGAAGTTTCAGTTTTTAAATCAATTGCGCTATCAGGTTTATTTTTGCAAGAAATAAAAATCAATAGCAGAAATGAAATAGATAAAGAAATGATTTTTTTCATATTACTTACAACGTTTAGCTATGAATAGTACGGGGCAGAAAATCCACGGATTTTCGTATCGTCACAAGCCATAAGCTTTTAGATTTTGATTTTAATTTTGTCGTTTTATAAAAACCAATTTTTAAATCATGAACACCTTTAAATTAAATAAGAAAGGAGGTGAGTAAATTAAAAGATTTGGCGATAATGTAAATATATACTTACGTCCCGAATTACACACCAAAACCCGTGTTATTTATAGGTTTTGTTACCATTAGTTTTTTTTATACTCATTACTTTTTCTAACAAGGGAGCAAGACCATTCTCTGTTATAGTATCATTATTCCAAAAACTTAAAACACAACTAACATAGTTATCCCTAACTTCTGTAGCGACATAGTAGATAGTTAATGTTTGTCCTCCAGACATGCTTGCTAAAAGAGAAGTGACGCCTGTAAAATCATAAATAATTTTTTTAGCTTTAGTTTCTTTTCCTTCAAATTCAATATCAACAGTTTCTTCAGAAATTACTTTTCCACTTTTTCTTGATTTTGTAATTTCAAACTGATGCTCAACTGTACTTTTAGCGTCATCTAGGTCTTTATGTATTGACCAATTCATTTCTCCTAAATATGGGCATTGAATTGTATTTACATTTGTCCAATTACAATTATTTCCTAATTGAATTTCTCTACCAGCGAAATTTATACTATCAATTGTCATTGAAGCAAAATTCTCTTTTGGAATAGTTCGTTTAATTATATGATTAACAAGTAGACGTTCAAATTCTTTATCTGATTTATTTATAGAACTAAATTGAATGATAGTTATTAGTCCATAGTTTTCAATAAAATAATATGAGTTGTGTTGAATTAATCTGTCTGTAATCTTATCATTTTTGATTGCGTAATAATTATTGAAAGGAAGTAATTCGTCTTTGGTTTTTTTAACATCTTTTTTTATAGAATATTTTCGATAAGTTTTTTTTAAACCTTTTTCGGAAAATGGGTGGTTTAATGTTTGACTCGTAATATTATATCCGTCAATATTGTAAAAAGTCAAACCATTATTCTTTATAGCTTGTAGTCTTTCGAAAATATTTTCATCCTGTGCTAAAGTAGATGATAAGATAAAAAGTAATAGAATAGTAAATAGCTTATTCATGTTATTCTGCAATTGTAAATGTGTAAATAGGTTTTCCTTTAGTATTGATCCCCTTTTTCCAATTTTCAGGTTTATTAGGGTCAAATATTTTAACGTTATCATTTGGGAGTATCTTGAATTCAAGAAACCACTTCTGTGGTTCTGTAGCTCTCTTAAATTCCACTTGTCGTGTTAGAATACTATCTTTTGGTCGAACAGAAAAATTCCTGGTTAATGGGCCTCTTGACATAGGGAAAACAATAACACTTGAACTAAAGTTTATGGTCTCGTTAGAGTTGTTTTTAACATAAAAAGTTGTTGTTGGATAATTTTTTCTCTCAGGAAAAGGTATTAAAATTCCGCAACTTGTTAATGTGTAGCTTATAAGCAAAATAATTATTATTGATTTTTTCATTCAGAGGTTAGATTTTTTTTATTACTGCTAACGTTACTCTAAACGGCGTTGCTGTCCCCTTGGGCGGTAATGAAGTTTAGAGCTTGTTGGTATTCGTTAATTACTAATTCTTATCATTAAAAATTTATTTTCAATATGCTCCAGTTTATACTGGTATTGTTGACCAGATGAACTAATTATCAATTTAGTTTTAGCATTATTGCTGTAACTCCATTTCCAATTATATTCAGGGACGTTAATAAGTGAATCTTGATCTACTTTAGTTCCTATCTTTAAATCTCCATTTATCATGAATTGAATTTTGGGAAGAATTGTAGCGTGATAGTTTAGATTAGAAACGTGTCTTGCAAATTCATATGAAATCAAGTTTATAGTGTCTCTTCCAATTATTTTGGCAACGTTTTCCTCACCGCTAAAGCAAACCCAAATTTCACTTTCGAAAGATTTTAAATTGTCATTTTGAGCATCTACTCGAAAGCACAAAGTGGATAATATAATTAGGACTATAAATTTCATTTTCATAATGATTACCAACGTTTAGCTATGAATAGTGCGGGGCAGAAAATCCGCGGATTTTCGTGTCGACACAAGCCATAAGCTTTTAGATTTTGTTTTTAATTTTGTCATTTTATAAAAGCCAATTTTCAAATCATGAACACCTTTAAATTAAAATAAGAAAGGAGGTGAGTAAATTAAAAGATTTAGTGATAAATGTAAACATACATTTACATCCCTAATTATAGGTCGAAATCCGTATTATTTATAGATGTTGTTGTACACAGTTATTTTTTTAATTCAACATTTCTCCTTTCTCATCAAATAATTTATAACTTTTATAAGAAGTCGACAAGAAAGATTTCTCTTCTTTAGTCATTAATTTCTCGAATTTATAACCTAGTAATTCAAAACCCTTTGGGATTCCTAAAACCAACAAGTTATCATTGTTTAGCAAGAGGAAACGCACATATTTTCGATTTGGAAATGATATGTATAAAGAAATTGCATTATTGAAATCCAGTGTTGAAGTTAATCCTTCTGGCATTTCTTTGGTTACCTTATTTCTATGATTAGTAAATGACTTATCGTTTGTATAATTTATATATAATTTGTTAACGCTATTTTCATTGAGGATTTCTTGTAAAAAATGATGATTACTAACACGAGATTTTAATTCATCTTTTTTATCGAGAAACTTTTTTAAAGGTGTTACTTCCTCTCCAATTGCCATAGTTAAATCATAAATGATTTTTCCGTTTGAACCTTTGTCTACCAATTCCACTTGCCAACAATCGCCATCATAACTGTATGAACCAATATATGCTATTATTGAAGATTTTATTTCAAACTTGTCCAATTCATTTTTTTCTCGGTATAATAAATCATAAAGTTGCTTGTTTGGGTTTTCAATTCTTGACTTTATCTCATTAGGTAGTAAAGAAATCAATTTTTTAATATTATTTTCTACTTCCTTTTTTTTACGACTATCTTTTAGAAAATATTGATAATATTTATAAGTGTTATAAAAGTGAAGCTTATTAAAAGGATCCATTGATTTGTCACTGATAATATTAAGAATTGTTTTTTCAAAATATTGTTGGTTTTTATGGTCTAAATTTGCATAAGCTTTTGCTATTTTACTACCGTCAGAAAAATAGTGTTTTTGGATAGTGTCTTGAATTCTTAAATTAGAACCTAATAAAATTTTGTCTATGTCTAAATTTAATTTAGCAAGTTCATTTATATAGGTTTTTCTTGCGTTAGATGCAATGTTACTATTTGCATTTCTTGAAACGTTATCATTCATAACATTTAATAACGATTTTATAAAAACTCCCCAATTTTGAGTTTGAGCTGCGAGTGCAGCAATTCTTTTTTGTTGAATTATTGGACCATTATCAAAACTACAAGAACCTACCTGTTGATTTTGTCGTATTAACTCTAAAGCTCTATTTTTAGAAATTAATTGAGATGTAAAGTCTTCCAAATCTCCATTTGAAACTTTGTTTTCTTCAGCATATGATAAGGCCTCTATTAAAAGCTTTTTAAAAAGTTTGTCTGTTCTATATAAGCTGTCGGAAAACAATTTTTTTTTTGATTGCCATTTGTCTAATTCTTTTTTACGAGCAATAAAGCCTTGTTCTTTCCTATAAGATGGTTTGTCAGTTTTAGTTTCGTAATAACTAACCAAAGAGTCAATAATAGTTTTTTTGAAGCTTCTTAATCCACTTGATTTTTCTTTATTGTTATGGAAAACAGATGTCTCTGGTTTTACAATAATATCTGTATAGTGTATCCAATCCGAAAACACTTTAGGAATAATAATTGATTTAAATTCATCGTTTAAATAAAAGCCTCTGATGGTTGTAGTTTTCTCTTTTTTACTTGTGTAACTTGAATAAAAATATTTTATATTTCTTTGATTCAATGAGTCATTGAATTTGATGGTAATTTTATGATTTTGATTGTTTCCAATCTCAAAAGATTTTATTTCTATCTTCTTTTCGTTGTTATAGTTAGAATAGATGTTTTTTATAGTCAAAACGTCCTTATCTAACTGTAGTCCTGAAAATTCACTTTCTAATTGCTGTAGGTTTTCGGAATTCTTTAATTCGGAAAGAAAGGTGTTTGGTGTTTTAGTCACAATCTCAAAATAACTTGCAGTTGTTTGAGGTAATGATTTGTAAATTAAATTTTCACTTACATTGTACTCTTTTTCTAAAGACTTAATAATTGAATTTAGTTTAGGAATATCATTTTCATTAATTATTTGACTTTGAGCAAAAATATTTCCTGAAATCAAGATTATTATTAATGTGCAGAATGATTTTCTCATAATTGTGTACGTTTAGCTATGAATAGTACGGTGCAGAAAATCTACGGATTTTCGTATCGACACAAGCCAAAGCTTTTAAATTTTGATTTAACTTTGTCGTTTTAAACCCAAATATTATAAGTTTGGCGACCTGGTAAATATACACTTTCCATAGGGATTACAGACCTGAACCCGTATTATTTATAGGTGTTGTTGTAAAACGTTTTTATAGCACAAAGTGTTTGATCAAATTAAAAACTCCGAAAATTATTAATATATATAACCTAGAATTTTAATTTTCTTTCCGTGTTTTCCTTTGATTTCATTAAATCTTTTTAGTTTCTCTGCATCACTGGTTTTAGGTTCTTTATACCCTCCGAAATACAATACACAATATACTCCTGCAATAATTGGTATAAGTTCCCCGATAATTCCTAATATATTTCCCATTAGTCTATTTTATTTTTTTACTCGATTAAA
>JABSPO010000014.1 GCA_013214625.1 Flavobacteriaceae bacterium | reverse complement strand
CTTGATCACCTTTATCACCTTCATTTCCTTTTTTCCCTTGCTTTCCTACTTTACCGTCATCTCCTTTATCTCCCTGCTTTCCTTCATCACCATCATCTCCTTTATTTCCCTGATCACCTTGATCACCTTTATCTCCTCTTTCTCCTTCTTTTCCATCACGGCCATCTGTACCTTTTTCACCAGTATCACCTTGATTTCCTTTCCCTCCAGAATTAGACGATTCCCAACCATTGTTTGTAAATACTTGTAAGTTATTATCAGTTGTATTATATAATGTAGCACCTATTAAAGGTTCACCTAAAGCATCCCTTTCTGAGGTTGATAATCTTGGAAATACAAAAGTTCCAGAATCAGTTTCTATTTCTAATACAGACGTTTTGTGAATTGATTCTAAATTTTTCCCGATTTTTAATTGTGCTTGAGAATTTAATGCGCACAACAGCATCATAACAAATAAGTAGTTGTTAAATTTCATATTAAGTTTTATTTGAGGTTTAAACTTTAATTTGATGGAAAATAAATATCTCCAACATCGTAAATCTAGAAAAAAATTAAATAATTATTCTATCTGTTTTTATTAGTTTTTTACGTATTTAACAATAATTTAAAGGAAACACCGTTGATTCTCTCACAAAAAGCTCATGTTACTTACGTATATGACTAACAATCAATTAATTTGATTCTCTGTTTATAAGTAAAAAATATTTTTGTCGAATAATTATTAATAATTCCCTAAAGGATGATTATTTTTACTCTTAAAAAAAAAATGCATCCAAAAAATATTCATAACATTCCTTATAATTTTAAAGAATTAGCGGCTTCAAACCCTAAATTAATTCCTTTTGTAACTATAAGCGCTCAGAAAGTAATAACTATCGATTTTGCAAATAATGAAGCAGTATTACAATTAAACAGAGCTATATTAATAAACCAATATGGATTATCCGATTGGAGTATACCAAATGGCTATTTATGCCCTCCTATTCCTGGAAGAGCTGATTACATACATCATATTGCTGATTTTTTAAAAGATAATAGTGTAAAATCTAAAGTAAAAGGACTTGACATTGGTGTTGGTGCAAATTGTATCTATCCAATCCTAGGAAGCAGAATTTATAATTGGAAAATGGTTGGGGCTGATATAAACGAAGTTGCAATAACATCTGCTACTAAAAATATTGAGCTAACTCCTGATTTAAAAGAACACATTGAAGTTAGGCATCAAACAGATAATTCCAATATATTTAAAGGGATCATTAAAGAAGGGGAACACTACCAATTTAGTATGTGTAACCCTCCTTTTCACTCCTCTGAAAAAGAAGCGAACAAAGGAACACAACGGAAACTACTAAATTTAGGACTAGCAACTAATTCTAAATTAAATTTTGGAGGGCAAGCCAATGAATTATGGTGTAATGGTGGTGAAGCATTGTTTATTAAAAGAATGATAAAGCAGAGTGTTGACTTCAAAAGCCAAGTAACCTGGTTTACTTGTTTAGTCTCTAAAAAAGATAATCTACGTAAAATATACAAACAATTGGACAAACTAAAAACTACTCATAAAACCATTGTTATGACTCAAGGAAATAAGCAAAGTAGATTTGTCGCTTGGAAGTTTTAACTCGCCAGCGAACTTAAATATTTAAATATAGTTTTTTAATCAAAAACTGCTGTGTAAGTACACTAGGTGTGAAGTAAAATACCCTTTTCCGTTTGAGGTATCTAGATGTCAGAACTCGAAGAAATTAAACCCACTGGCAGGATTATATATAGAATGAAAAAACCGACTATCAATATTGGAATTTTAGCTCACGTAGATGCTGGTAAAACAACACTTACAGAGCACTTTCTATATAACTCTGGAGCTATTAAAACTCTTGGTAGTGTAGATAAGGGTTCTGCTAGTACAGATAATTTGGATTTAGAAAAAGAACGTGGTATTTCCATAAAAGCAGCTACTACATCTTTTGAATGGAAGGACACCAAAATCAATTTAATTGACACTCCTGGTCATGTTGATTTCTCTAGTGAAGTAGAACGTGCATTATGCGTAGTTGATGCTGTTATATTAGTAGTTTCAGCGGTTGAAGGTGTACAAGCACATACGTTGAATATTTGGGACTCTTTAAAAGAGTTGCAAATTCCGACAATCATATTTATTAATAAAATTGACCGTCAAGGTGCAGATACAGAAACCACAATAGCACAATTAGAGCACGATTTAAAAGCGAAACCTGTAGTAATTTATGCCTCTGAAAATGATGGATTAACAAATGCTGCAATCACACCCGTTTTTAATACCTCAACTGATGCTATAATTAAGGAGAAAACAATTGAACATCTTTTAGATTGTGAAGAACATTTGTTGGAACGCTTTTTAAATTCTGAATCTATTACTGATTATGAATATTTAAAAAGCGTTCGTAAACTCACTATTGACAATAAAATCACTCCTGTTTATACCGGAATTGCTAAAAACAACATTGGAGTAACCGAATTATTGGATGGAATAATTGACTATTTCCCTACTTCTAAAACAACTACAATAAAAGAACTCTCAGCATATATTTTCAAGCTAGAACATCATAAAGTTTTTGGAACAATGGCGCATGTAAAAGTGTTTTCTGGAGAATTATCTTCTAAATCTACAATTTACAATCATACACAACAATTAGAAACAAAAATAAATCAAACTAAACAATTACATAACACTAAATATATTGATAATGTTATTTTAACGGCTGGTGACATAGGCGTTATTACCGGTGTTTTAGGTACCAAATCTGGTGATATATTAGGAAATCCTGAAGGGATACCTAAATTACCTCAGCTACATATTCCTGTACTAACTATTCAGGTAATTCCAGATAACAATGCTGATTATAATGCGTTAGCAGGAGTACTTCAGCAATTAGATAAAGAAGATCCTTCTTTGAACTTCAAATGGTTTAAGGCTGAAAAAGAGCTACAACTTTTGCTAATGGGGCAAATGCAAATTGAAATATTAGAACATGTTTTAGCAGTACGTTTTTCAATAAAAGCCAGTTTTACAGATCCTCAGGTAGTTTACAAAGAAACCATCAGTAAGAAAGCAGAAGGATACATCAGGTACTGGATGCCTAAACCTTGTTGGGCTATTATGACTTTTTTAATTGAACCAGCCCCGTCAAATTCTGGGGTTAGCTACAGTTCCATCGTTTCACAAAATGATGTCCATATTAAATATCAGAATGAAATTGAGCGCACCATTCCAAAAGCTTTAGCCCAAGGGATTTTAGGCTGGGAAGTTACCGATGTAAAAATCACTTTAATAAAAGGAGAAGATCATAATGTACATTCCAGACCTGGAGATTTTAATCTAGCGACTCCTATGGGAATCATGCAAGGATTAAAAACTGGAGGAACACATTTATTAGAGCCTATACTAAGTTTTGAAATAAAAGCGAACGAAGCCTTATTAGGTAAAATAGCCTCTGAACTAAGTACTCGTAGAGCTACTTTCGATACACCACAATTTATTAATGACACCTTTAGCTTAAAAGGAACTATTCCTGTAGCTACCTCATTAGATTTTAGTATTAAACTAAATGCAATTACAAGTGGTAAACTGCGCCTTCGATTACAATTTAATGGGTATGACACTTGTCCTAAAGATGAAGGTACTATTCGTGAGTATAAAGGCGTAAATCCACTAGACGAAGCGCAATGGATACTACACAGGCGTGGTGCTTATAAAGCTGATGAAAGAGTAATTTAGCTGTATTCAGTATTCAAAAAAAAAATGAACTTCGCTCATTTTTTTTTGAAACTTCTAAACTCGAAATATGTTACTCTGCTGGCCTACCGTGAATTTCCTCAAACATTCTATCGAAGTTCTCTCTTAAAAAAGCACGTAATTTTTTACGGTAATCATCTTTTAACCAATCCACAAAATTGTATGTACTTCTACTAATACATTTCGTATAACGGTCAATTCTATAATCAATATCTTCTCCTAACAATTTCATCAAATCCAGTGAATCATATACATCTTCACTATTTTCAATACAAATTTTAGCATGTTGTTCAATAGATCGCTCTAAAACAACTTTCGAAGACTCCCCTTTCTTTACAGAAATAGTATACGTTTTTTTAACATCAAAAGAAACCTTTTGAGAGTTCGAAAACTCCTTTCGAATATCTTCTGGCATTTCATATTTGAAAGTACTTTCTAAATCTTCGTCATTTAATAAATTCTCTAGGAAGAAATTAGGCGATTTAAATATTTTTTGCCAATCCAAATCTGCTCCCCAAGGTCCAAAACGATGCAAGTTATTCCCTAAATCAATAATAGAAAACTTTGATTTTCCTTTAATAATACGAGATCCCCTACCAATCATTTGGTAGTACAACGTCAATGATTTAGTTGCTCTATTTAAGACAATGGTATCTACTGTAGGTTCATCAAAACCGGTTGTTAAAATACTTACGGAGGTTAATATCGCATTTGGAGTTTCCTTAAACCATTTTAATATGGCAGCACGTTCTTTTTTAGAATTAGTATTATCTAAATGCGCTACAGAATACCCAGCTGCTTTAAACGTATCATATACATGTAATGACGTATTAATACCGTTATTGAATATTAATGTTTTCTTTCCTTTAGAATGTGTTTCATAAGCGTATAACAACTTACTTAACATATCCTGATTGGTATATAAATCTTCAGAAGATTTTACGGTATAATCCCCATTTGCACCAACAATCAATGAGGTTAACCCTACATTGTAACTATATGTTTCTGCACGTGATAAAAATTCATTCTCTATAAGTGACTCTATTGTTTCACCAACAATTAACTCTTGGTAATTATCACTCATTGGAAGCTTTATATTAGAACTCAACGGTGTTGCCGTTACTCCTAATACAAATGCCTTATCAAAAAACTTAAATAATTTAGTAAATGAATTGTAGTGTGCCTCATCAATAATAACCAATCCAATATCCGAAATATCTAATTTACCATCATTTAACCGGTTGTTCAATGTTTCTACCATTGCCACAAAACATGAATAATCTTTCTGATCAGATAAATCTGCTTTACTATCAATAACTTTATTCTTAACAGCAAACCCAGTAAGCATTTTTGAGGTCTGTCTACACAACTCAATACGGTGTGTCATAACCAATACTTTCTTCTTATGGTGTTTTAAAAACTGACGTACAATTTCAGAGAAAATAACAGTTTTCCCTCCACCTGTTGGCAGTTGATATAACAAATGGTAATCTTCAACAGATTCTTCAAAACTTTTAAAAATTTTGTTGATAGCTCCTTTCTGATAACTATAAAGTTCTTTCCCTGCTTTACTTTCCTCTAACTCTGAAGTTGTCCCTGACATATATCTGTAAAATTGTAGGCTACAAAAATACGTCGATTTTAGAGTGATTCACAAATAAATTTAAGATTTTATTAGCTTTTTCATCGTATTCATTTTATTACAGGTTTCTACGTATTCTTTTTCTGCATCGGAACTGGCTGTAACTCCACCTCCTACATAAATATTAACGTCGCTTTTATGTAATTCCATACAACGCAAGTTTACATACAAATTTGACGATTCTGTAATAAATCTATAAGCTCTGTTTTCTGTATTACGCCTGTTATTTTTTCTTTTTGATTTAATATTTAATTCTCCCAAAAATCCCGTATAAAAACGTCGAACATAGCCTTCATTATCAAGAATAAAGTTTTTTGATTTCGTTTTTGGATACCCACAAACTGCAGGTGTTGGATGTAATAAATCTATTAATTTTTTCAAATCGGAAGCATCAGAAGCTCCCTTAATTCTTCCTGTAAAATCAGAACGAATATGAGCCAAATGCCCCGCCTTTATGGTATACGGATCGCCAACTATAAAGTTAAATCCCTTTGCTGATAAATTTTCAGCAATATAATCCGTTACTATTTGTTGTTCTTCTTGTTCTTTAAGCTCCCAAGTTACGTCCTTAGTATACAACTGAGTACCAGCCAAAGACATTGTTTTAAACTGATTATTACGTGTTTGTAATAACACTTCTGGTGTAGCTCCTATCCAACAACCTACTTCCGGATGGTACCATAAATACACAAATGCATTTGAATACTCCATCAAGGCATTTTTAAATAAGTCAATTGGAGTGTTGTTTTCTATTGAACACGTTACTTTTCGTGACAATACAACTTTATTCAGATCGGTGTTTTTTATTGCTTCGATTCCTTTTTTAACCAGTTGAATATGCTGTTTTTTATCTTTTGAATTATATACAGTATTTACAGCCCTCCCTTTTTTTTCAATTTCATTAAAAAGCGTTTCAATACAGTTTTCAAAAGGGATTAAAATAGACTGTTGCTCAGTATTAAAAGGAGCAAAAACAAATCCACTTTCCGAATAATCGGTAACGGTATGCACAACAGTATCCGATTGCAAAACACCTTTTACCAATACTTCATTTGGTTTTCTGTACGCTACAAAAGGTAGCTTTTCTGTAAATTGATGTGACAGTGTTTTAAAGAAAGAATCCATATTTTTACTTAGGTAACACGATATTAGTCATTTTACATAACGAAATTAAATTGTCGTCTTCATCAACTATTCTAATTTCCCATAAATGTGTTGTACGTCCTTTATGAATAATACGTGCGGTAGCAAAAACCTCCCCTTCTCTTTTACTTTTTAAATGATTAGCAGAAATCTCCAATCCTTTAACTATAAATTTTTCGGTATCAATAAAAATATGAGAGGCAGCACTACCAACGCTTTCAGCAAGCGCTACCGAGGCACCTCCATGTAAAATCCCCATTGGTTGATGAACACTTGGGTTTACAGGCATTTTTGCAGTAAGAAAATCTTCTCCTGCATCTACATATTCAATCTTCAAGGTTTCCATTAAGGTGTTTTTAGAAAATTTATTACATATTTCTAAAATAGCTTCTTTATCAAATTGCATTGTTCTATTTTTATATCGTAAAAATACTAAATCAACTTTTATTTTAATGAGTAATAACCAATCAATTCTAGAAAACAATACTGTTAAATTAATTCCTTTACAAAAGAATGATGCTCTTTTACTTGAAAACATAGCTTTTGAAAAAGATTTGGTTTATTATTCTCCTACTGACATCTCCACAACAGGCACACTTAAAAATTATATTAAACAAGCATTAATCAATAGAGAAAAGGGAGGTGAATTACCTTTTATAATTTTTGATAAAATAAACCAACAATATGCTGGAAGTACACGATTTGGATTTATTAATACTAAAAACAAAACGATACATATTGGTTGGACATGGATTGGCAAAGCGTTTCAAGGCACTGGAGTAAATACACATATAAAGTTTTTAATGTTGCAATATGCCTTTGAAACACTTGTTTTTGAAAAAGTTGAGTTTAGAATTGATGAACGAAACATACGCTCCAGAAAAGCTGTTGAGAAAATCGGAGGAACTTTAGAAGGTATTTTACGTAAGGATACACTGATGCAGGATGGGTTTAGAAGAAGTACTTGTTGTTATGGTATTTTAAAAGAAGAATGGCCCAAAATTAAAGAAACCATATTTAAAGATTTTACATAATTATGAGTACTGAAAAAGAAGTTTCGTACACTATAAATAATTCCTACTCTACTTTAAATAAATTGACTTCTAAAACAAAAAATGTATGGTTTGTTTGTCATGGTTTAGGTTTTTTAAGCAGGTATTTTATTCAGTATTTTAATGAATTAAACCCAGAAGAAAATTATATTATTGCTCCTCAAGCACAATCAAAACATTATTTAAAAAACCAATACAAACATGTTGGTGCTACTTGGTTAACAAAAGAAAAGACACAAAAAAACATCCCAAATGTGTTAAACTATCTTGATAGTGTTTATAAAGCAGAAAACATACCAAATGACCTCAACCTTATTATTTTAGGGTTTTCACAAGGAGTATCCGTAGCTATACGTTGGATTGCACATCGTACTATTAAATGTGATACACTTGTATTATATGCTGGAAAAGTACCCAGAGAATTTTCAGAGGACGATTTTAAACACATACCCAATATCAAATTTATAATTGGTGATAAAGATGAATACGTTACTCCAGGTGTTTTAGAAAATGAAAAAGAATATTCCGATACACTATTTGGAAAACGTATTGAATACATCACATTTGATGGGACACATGAAGTGAAACGGGAATTGATTAATAACTTAGCATAAGTCTTGCTTTTTTTGCTTTTTAGGAGGGATTCTATAACGTTTTTTCAATTGAAAGTCACTCAATATAGTAGAATTCAAAAAAGAAAAGACCAGCACCCCTGCTGATCTTTTCACCCGAATTATCGTGTTTAATTTACCCGAAAAAAAAACACGTTCTTAGTTTTGTATCTAATACCCTATGTAAGAAAAGGCTTGTCTATCAATATTTTTCAGCACCCCTTTTGACTTACATATCATAATTAAAAGGGTATTATGTTTTTATATAGATTATTATTTACCAAAATTAGCTTTTACTTGAGTCCCCTTATACTTAGCTCTTTTTGCTGCTCTCCATTGCTCTCTTTTTGCTTTAACAACATTCGGATCTCTTGAAGGAGGCGTCATGTCTTTTGCTTTAATTAAATTATTCTCTAATGGTTGTTGACCATCTACACCAAACCTATATTCTTGAAAAAACCTACGTTTTGCGGTAATTCTATAAGAAAAATAAATATTTGAGTTACCTCCATTTTTCTCTTTTACAGTAAACCCTTTTCCGTCTGTATCAGGTACAAAAAACACTCCATTACTATTTCCTTGTTCCTGAATAAAAACATGCATAGGGTGTTTATCATTTATAATAATTGTTTCATGAAATAATTCATCTAAATTAATATGTACTTGTCCATTAATTAGTTTACCAGTTCCAAAATCTTCGAACCAAATTTCTGGGCTCTCCATACTATAAACTAACTGATTTCCTTTTGACGTTGGTACAGAACCTGATTTAGTTCCGTTTACAACGGCAAAATTACCATCTACATAAGCTCCGTATGCAGTACCGGCAGTAAGATCCTTGTTCAAAGCATAAACTCCAACACCATCAGAGAAATCTATAGCTCCCCAAACACCATAATCCTGTAGTGTAGCCATATCATCATCAGTTACACCATACCCAATACCTGCAACTGCAGCACCCCAAAGTCTATAATCTCCTTTTACCCCCATTTCATGATCACCACCTTGTAAACTCTCTCCAAAGACACCAGCAGCTCCTTTTTGATCTAAAGCCATTGTTACACCATGAATAGCATATGATTTACTTGTAGAGCCATCTTTATTTTCTACATAAAGTACTGAGTTTCCAGCTACACTATTTTCAATATGTAATTTTCGTGTTGGGATTGTAACCCCTATTCCTATATTACCAGAGTTAGTATTATACATATCAGAACCACTTATTGTCCAATCATCATCAGCACCTGAAGTGGTGTCTTTCCATGTAGCATTACCAGAAGCATCTGATACTAATATTTTACCATCACCTTGGTTCCCATCTACTATTTGAATAACACCAATATCCGTACCTGTAATAGAGATATCATCTATAGCAACACTATCTAATCCATCTTCTCCAACAAAATCTTTTTCATAAGTCCAAATTAAGGTATGAGCACCAGGAGTTAACAAATAAGATACTGTAGTATATGCAGTATTCCCGGACCAAGAACCTTTTGCGATCCCATCAATATAGAAAGTTAACACATCAAAATTAGCTTCAGTACTTGTTGTTACAGCAAATGATAAGGTTTGAGAGGATGTTACTACGGCATTATATTGTAGACTACTAGTTTCATCATCAATTAGAGAACTTATTGTTCTTGCTGAGTAGGTTCCAGTATTAACTAGAGCTGCTAAAGCAGTAGTTCCCAAGCTAGATCTCCGAAGGTCGTAAATGGCGCTAAAGAATTGTCCTCAAAGCCATCAATTAATGTCGCATTAGAGACCGCTGTACCCTCAACATGTAATTTATTGGTTGGCATAGCTGTTCCTACTCCTACATTCCCTGAATTGGCATTATACATATCAGTACCGGAAATTGTCCAATCAAGATCAACTCCTCCAAAGGTTGTCCATACTGTTCCATTATAGTACCAAAAACCCGGAGCAGTATCAGTCTCATAAACTAATAGTCCTGTTGCAGGAGATACAATTGCTAATTTTTGAGCTTCTGACATTCTAGGGATTAATATTCCTCCTATATTTGATTGAATTTCTAATATTGAACTTGCATCTGGGGTAGTTGTTCCTATACCCACTTGTGCATTAGCTTTAACACATAAAATCAGAAAAACCATTAACATTACTTTTCTCATAACTTGATATTTTTTTTAGCTAAAATATATTTGATGACCTTACTAATAGGTTCATATTATAAAAAAGCCTATCTTTTTTATAATCTATAGTATCATGTTACAATATGGTGCTTCAAAAAGAAGCGATCATTGTTTAAAAGTGTTATTTTTGATGCTCAATTTTTTTTAAATTAAAAGATAAGAATGTCATTCATTTTATTTGCGCAAATCATCATTAGTGTTTTTATAATCTTTGCATTATATACTAGTAAGGATGATATAAAATTTAATTCTGATAAGATTTTACTATTCTATATCATTCTATTAATGATTCGTTTTTCTGTAATACTTATTACGAAAAATCTAGATCTGTTTCTAAAATTGCCCTATACCATGTTTGTTACTCAATCAACCTATTTTTTGGATGCGGTATTCATATATTTCTATGTTAAAATTTTAAAAGGCGAGCGTATAATTTCCTGGAAATCATTTTTTCTATTGATTCCTTTTATTGTATTCACAGCTATGTCAATCAATGTAGCAATGTCAGTTAATAATGATGTTCTTACTCAAGGAATAATAGATTTGCATGAGACTATCATTGTTCGAGAACGGAATTTGACTGATAAAATATACGTTGGATTAGTTATTCTTTTTAATACATCTCTGTATTTATATTCTTTATATATTTTTAAATATGATGTGAAACTTTACAATCAAAAAATAGAATTTAAAAGTGACTTAACCTACCAATGGCAAAACCGTTTTATCCATGCATGGTTTTATTTGTTCTTGTTGCCTTTCATTTTTGAAAGAGTTAGTTTAATAATGAATATGCCTTACAAGTATTTATCAGAAACTATATTTTTATCCTCTACCTTGTTACTCACTTTTATTTTCGGTTTAAAAAAAATAAAGATAAAATATGAACAAGTTAAATATTCAAATGAAGGTTTTACTATAAAAAAATTGATTAAAAAAGAAGAAAAATACGGAGCTTTAAAAATAGATGATAAGACCATACAAAACTATAAAAGTCAAATTGAAAATTTAATTCAAGATGAGAACCTTATATTAAATTCGGAATTAAATTTGCAAATATTTTCAGGAAAATTACTTAAAAAACCATACATCATCTCACAAGTAATTAACACTATTTATAATAAGAGTTTTAATGACTTTATAAACGAACACAGAATTAAATACGCGAAACAACTTTTAACAAATAATCCCGATTATAAAATTATCCATATTGCTTTAGATTGTGGGTTTAATTCGAAAACTACGTTTAATAGACAATTCAAAAAGCTTGTTGGAATGACTCCGACAGAGTATAAAGAAAGCCGCAATTTATAGCTGGAATTCCATTAAGAAAGGAAATCTATTAGAATAGTATTTTAAAAGTTCTAAGCAGCCAAAAATGGTATTGAATGCTCGTCATCTTATTAACTCACACCAATTTTATCAAAAGTAAGTTTAAAAAAGGCTCCAGGCATATCCAATTGCTCTAGGGTTCCGTTTAATTGCTTGGTAAATGTTTTAATTAATTTAACACCTATACCTGTTGACTTATGCCCATCTTTTATACCGTTACCGTTATCCCCAATAATCATCTCATAACGCACACCTTCAAGATGTTTAATCCTAACAGAAATTTCTCCTTCAGTTCTATCTTTAAACCCATGTTTCAACGAGTTTGTAATCATTTCATTAATGATTAATCCTAGTGGCACTAAGGTCCGCATCATTAAATTTACTGGTGCTATTTTTATGTTTATTTTTATTTGTTTGTCAACTGTATAACTTTTCACTAAATCTTCAACTAATAATGAAATATAATCTTGCACATCTATTTGATGAATATCATCAGAACGATACATTTTTTCATGAAGCATAGCCATCGAAAGCACCCTATTACGTGTTTCCTTAAACATGGTTACAGCTTCCTCACTTTTTAATTTTCTTGATTGAAACTTTAACAAGCTATTAACCACTTGAAGATTATTTTTAACGCGATGATGAATTTCTTTAAGCATTGCCCTTTTCTCATCATTCTTTTTTTCTAATTCTGAAAGTGAGTTTTCTAGTTTCTTTTCTATTATATTTCTTTTTACAATTTCTCTTTGAAGACTTCTATTCCATAGTAAAATAATCACAATTACTAATAAAACTATTAAAAGTAAAATTCCAGTTATATATACTATTTTCCCTACATTTACACCATACTCATACCTTACTTGTATCCAATCAAGCTTTATTTTATTATGCTCTTCTGGAGGAATCGCTTCAAAAACTTTATCAACAATACTAACTAATTCTGGCCAATCCTTCCTTACGCCAAAAGACAAATCTGAATTTTTATAACGTGTTGGAGCAGCTATTTTTATATTAGTAAAACCTTCTTTATTGATGTAATAACTTACGACAGCAAGGTTCCCCACAAAAGCATCTGCTGTTCCGAAACTAACACTTTTTAGCGCTTCTTTTACTCCGTCAGCATGTATAATTTGTATTTTAGGGAAATCTCGGGATATCATTTCAGAAGTATAAAAACCTGTTGGAAGAGCAACTTCTTTTCCATTTAAATCCTTTAAATCTCCAATAAAGTCATAATCTTTTCTAGTTACTATTACTAATGGGAAAGATATATAAGGTTTGGTGAAATTTAAAAACCCTTTCCTCCTTTCATTAGAGCTAATTCCTGTGGCTAAATCTACTTCACCTGTTTCCAATTTTTTGATGGTCTCTTTCCAAGTAATATTAGGAATTGGTCGTAAATCTATTCCTGTTTTATCTTCTACTATTTTTATATAATCGGCAATAATTCCATAATATAAAGTGTCCTTTTCATTATAAAATTCAAAAGGAGCCCAGGTAGGGTCATAACCATGATAAATTACTGGATGTTCCTTAATCCATGCTTTTTCCGCTTCCGTAAATTCAATTTCCTGAGCATTAACATTACCTATAAAAGTAATGATCGAAAGTAATAGTATAAATAAACTTTTATTCATTTTAAAAAAGGATAGCATAAACACTATTTTTAAAATGAATGAATAATTATAACTTAGACATCACAATCATCAAAAATTGTATAAAATAGTATTCGTTGAATATCTACTAAAGTTAATGATATATATATTAATAACGAAATATTATATTTAAACACAAACCAGATAACTTAAAGAAAGTCAATAAACTATATATAGATTTAAAAGAAAGAAAGAAAATTAATTTTTATCTTCTAACATAGGTACAAACCTGAACTCTCCAAAAGTTTCTTTTTTAAACTCCGTAGCTGAAGTCCGAACATATAAATGCATTATTTGAGGGTCATTTCCTATTGGTATAACCAATCTTCCTCCTATTTTTAATTGTGCTAATAATGGCTTAGGAACATACGGAGCCCCAGCAGTTACAACAATACTGTCATATGGTGCATACTCAGGCAATCCTTTATACCCGTCACCAAAAATAAGCTGCTTTGCTCTATAGCCTAATTTCGGTAGAAATAATTTTGTTTTTTTAAATAATTCTTGTTGGCGTTCAATTGAATATACTTTTACTCTCATTTCTAACAAAACAGCTGTTTGATACCCACAACCTGTACCTATTTCAAGTACTACATGATTTTCTTTTAACCGTAATAATTCAGTTTGAAAAGCTACTGTAAATGGATGTGAAATAGTTTGATCAGCACCTATAGGAAATGCTTTGTTTTGATAGGAATGCGCTTCAAAGCTTGAATCTAAAAACAAATGACGAGGAACTCTATTCATTGCCTCCAATACTTTAAAATCAAGAATACCTTTATCCTTAAGTAGTGAAATTAATTGTTTTCGTAAGCCTTGATGTTTAAACGTATCCTTCAAATTAAAAATGTTTTTTTTGCGTGTAGAGGCTAGCCCCCTAATATATCTATTAATATATTCTCAACAGTGTGAATTCATCATTTCTGAGTTTCCTCAGTGTGAATTATTTCTCTGACCGTAAAAATATTTAATTTAAGCCATTTTTCAACAAATAATCTTATTTTTGTTTGCGTTATAGAAAACGAAAACAATATGTTAAAAGCTGGAGTATTAGGTGCAGGTCATTTAGGAAAAATACATTTACGTTTATTAAACGAATCTAATAAATATGAACTCGTTGGTTTCTACGACCCTAACAAAGAAAATGCTCAAAAAGTAGCTGCCGAATTCGGTTATAAAGCTTTTGATACCATACAAGAATTAATCGATGCTGTTGATGTAGTTGACATTGTTACTCCTACACTTTCACATCATGATTGCGCGGTACAAGTAATCAAATCGAAAAAACATGTTTTTATTGAAAAGCCAATTTCAAACACGGTTATAGAAGCTGAAGAAATTGTAACACTTGCAAAGGAAAACAATGTAAAAGGGCAAGTTGGACATGTGGAGCGTTTTAACCCTGCTTTTATAGCAGTAAAAGACCAAATCAAGAGTCCGATGTTTATTGAAACACATCGCTTGGCTGAATTTAATCCTCGTGGAACAGATGTTCCTGTAGTGTTGGATTTAATGATACATGATATAGACGCTATTTTAAGTGTGGTAAAATCTAAAGTAATCAATATTTCTGCTAGTGGTGTTTCAGTAATTAGCGAAACTCCTGATATTGCCAATGCTCGTTTAGAGTTTGAAAACGGATGTGTTGCCAACTTAACTTCAAGTAGAATATCGTTAAAAAACATGCGTAAGTCGCGTTTCTTTCAAAAAGATGCTTACATATCTGTCGATTTTTTAGACAAGAAATGTGAAGTTGTAAAAATGAAAGATGCCCCTGAAACTCCAGGTGATTTCGATATGATTTTACAAAATGCAGAAGGAGTAAAAAAACAAATCTATTTTGACAATCCTAGTATCGATACTAATAATGCAATATTGGATGAATTGGAAACATTTGCTGATGCTATCAATAACAACACTACACCAATTGTTACCTTAGAGGATGGTACAGAAGCATTACGTATTGCATACAAAATAATTGATTGTTTTAAACCCACCAGTGGGAATAACAAAAAATAATCAAATACTTAGTTTTAGTCGGATTGACTGAAAACAATACACATACTTAAAATAACAACAAGATTCTCCTATTAGGATAATAATAAAACAAAAACAGATTCCCTTTTCAAGGGAATGACAAAAATAAATAATACCCCCCTTTTTCAAGGGAACATTAAAATAAATTTTAATATGAAAAACGTAGCAGTAATTGGATCAGGAACTATGGGTAATGGTATTGCACATACTTTTGCACAAAGTGGTTATAAAGTTCAATTAATCGACATCTCTCAAGATGCTTTAGATAGAGGAATGGCAACGATAGCCAAAAACTTAGACCGTATGGTTGCTAAAGAGAAAATTAGTGAAGCTGATAAAGAGAACACCTTAAGTAATATTACTACGTACACTTCTATTAAAGAAGGTGTTGCAAATGCAGGATTAGTTGTTGAAGCCGCTACCGAAAACTTAACTTTAAAGTTAAAAATATTCAAAGATTTAGATGAATTATCTCCTAAGGATGCTATCCTTGCAACAAATACCTCTTCTATTTCAATTACAAAAATAGCCGCAGTTACTAAAAGACCAGAAATGGTTATCGGAATGCATTTTATGAACCCTGTGCCAATTATGAAACTGGTAGAGATTATACGTGGATACAATACTTCTGATGAAGTTACCAATACCATTATGGATTTATCTAAAAAATTAGGTAAAATCCCTACAGAAGTAAATGATTACCCTGGTTTCGTTGCCAATAGAATTTTAATGCCAATGATTAACGAAGCTATTGAAACCTTATACAATGGAGTTGCTGGAGTTGAAGAAATTGACTCCGTAATGAAGTTAGGTATGGGACACCCTATGGGACCATTACAATTAGCTGATTTTATTGGTTTAGACGTGTGTTTATCAATTTTAAATGTAATGCATGATGGATTTAAAAATTCTAAATATGCTCCTTGTCCGCTATTAGTAAATATGGTAATGGCAGGGAAGTTAGGTGCAAAATCTAAAGAAGGTTTTTACGACTATGCTGAAAGCAGAAAAGCCGAGAAAGTAGCAAAAATGTTTGCTTAACAATATTGAATACTCAATTGGGCCTCACATATTTTCAAAAATTTGTGAGGTCTTTTTACGAATAAGCTTTTTGATTAGATAAAAAATCATACATTTAATTATTCATTGTTAACTATTACTAGTCAATATGGCATCAGTACAACCGTTTAAAGCGGTAAGACCCACAAGAGATAAAGCTAATTTAGTCGTTTCACGTTCCTATCATATCTACGATAAAGAAGGTTTAGAATTTCGATTAAAGAATAACCCGTATTCTTTTTTACAAATTTTAAATCCGGGGTATAAGTTTGCTCAAGAAATTACTACTAAAAAGGAATTTAACTTGGTTCGTAATAGATACCTAGAATTTAAAGACGAACAATTTTTCGTGCAAGATGAAACTCCTAAGTTTTACTTATATAAAATGGTGACTCGTACCGATACTTTTATAGGTATTATTGGGGCTACTTCAGTGGAAGATTATGAGAATAATGTGATTAAAATTCATGAAAAAACCTTAGAAAAACGCGAACAACTTTTTAAAGAATATATTGACACTGTTGGCTTTAATGCAGAACCTGTCCTACTTACTTATCCTAAAAATGAAACATTAGATAATTTATTTAATGTTATTATGGAGGATCGTCCTGAATATGAATTTTCTACTACGGACAGAATATCACATTTTTTGTGGTTAATAGATGACGCAATACAAATAGCAACTATTCAATCAGAATTTAAAAACATTGACAGTTTGTATATTGCTGACGGACATCATAGAAGTGCCTCTTCTGCCCTATTAGCAAAAGATTACACCACCGAAAATGCTTCTCAGAAATATTTTATGAGTTGTTTGATTCCAGAAACAGATTTAAAAATTTACGAATTTTACAGACTTATAAAAGATTTAAATGGACTCTCTAAAAAAGAGTTTTTAATTCAATTAGATACTGTATTTACTATAGAAAATTGTGGTTTACAGCCACAACAACTTACTAATCAACATCATTTTAGCATGTACTTAGATGGAGAGTTTTACACCTTACATTTACGTTCACCATTTCTAACATTTGAAAACACATTAGAAGCTCTGGATACACAAATACTATACAAATTAGTATTGAACCCTATATTAGGTGTTACCGATTTACGTAACGAAAAACGATTGGATTATTTCCCAGGCACTAAAGATTTGGTGGAGTTAAAACAACAAATTGACTCTAACAAATTTAAAGTAGCTTTTGGTATGCTGCCAATTAATGTAGCTCAGATGAAACAAATAGCCGATGAAGGCTTAACAATGCCCCCAAAGAGCACTTATATTGAACCTAAGTTAAGAAGCGGGTTAACTATTTATGAGTTTTAAAAACAACTATTAAATGAACGGAATTGAAAACTATATTAGTTTTATAATTGCAGCTATTGTAATGAATCTTACACCGGGTCCTGATACCATATACATTATAACACGAAGTGTGGCACAAGGTAGAAAAGCGGGAGTTTATTCAGTTTTAGGCATAGGGACTGGCGCACTTGTACATATTGCCCTTGCTGCTTTTGGTTTATCTGTAATCCTAATGAAATCAATTCTTTTATTTACTATTATAAAATGGGCAGGGGCAGCTTACCTGATCTATTTAGGGATTAAAATATTTGTCGACAAAGCTGATTTATTCAATAACGAAGATACTTCATTTGAAAAAGTTAACTTATTAAAAATTTATCGTCAAGGTTTTTTTACAAATTTACTCAACCCTAAAGTTGCCATTTTCTTTATATCATTATTACCCCAATTTATAGCACTTGAATATGTAAATAACGCCACTCCATTCTTAATCCTTGGAGGAACCTTTTTACTTACTGGGACAATATGGTGTCTATTTTTAGCGTATTCCGCTTCATACATGACAAAAACACTGAGGAACAATCATAAAACCGGAAAAATAATGCAGGAAATTAGCGGATTCGTTTTTGTTAGTTTAGGATTACAATTGTTAATAAACAATCCTCGATGAAAGTACACAAAGCATAAATTAATAATAACAATTTTCTCCCAAGGAAAACCTCAAAAAATTAAACCCACTGGTGGGATAAAAGATAAATAATGTCCATAAAACAACAGCTACACCACATAAAAAACACCATACCTGAACACGTTACGCTTGTTGCTGTTTCAAAAACGAAACCATTAGCAGCTTTACAGGAAGCCTATGATGCTGGTCAACGAATTTTTGGAGAAAACAAAATTCAAGAAATGACTGAGAAATGGGAAGTACTACCAAAGGATATTCAATGGCATATGATTGGTAACCTACAACGCAATAAAGTAAAATATATGGCTGAATACGTCAGCTTAATACATGGTGTTGATAGTTTAAAATTATTGCAAGAGATTAACAAACAAGCAAAAAAACACAGCCGAATCATTAATTGTTTACTCCAAGTAAAAATTGCTAAAGAGGACACCAAAGCAGGCATGTCTGTTGAAGAGGCAAAAGTTATACTCGATTCTGGAGATTTTACGAACTTAAATAACATAAAAATAGTTGGACTTATGGGAATGGCTACTTTTACAGAAAATAAAGAACAAATAGCTACAGAGTTTCAATCTTTAAAACATATTTTTAATAACCTAAAGCAACTGAATACTGATAACTGCTCATTGACTACTGTTTCAATGGGAATGAGTGGAGATTACGAATTGGCAATTGAGTCAGGAAGTACTATGATTAGAGTAGGAAGTAGTATATTTGGAAGTAGAAATTATAAGAATTAAGAATATTGAGGTTTTGAAATATCTCACACAAACTTTTAACGTTAAATTTCAACAATAACAAAGTCTATTCTATTTTCTTTATTCCAAAAAACAATTTATCTTTATTCTCAAACTAATAACTAATAATAAGTACTTGTACGCAATAGTAGACATAGAAACCACCGGAGGTAAATTCAATCAAGAAGGAATTACCGAAATTGCTATATATAAATATGACGGTCATGAAATTGTTGATCAGTTTATATCTTTAGTAAATCCAGAAAAAGAAATTCAACCCTTTGTTGTTAACCTAACTGGTATTAATAATAAAATGTTACGCAATGCACCTAAATTTCACGAGGTTGCAAAACGCATAGTAGAAATAACTCAAGATTGTATTCTTGTTGCTCACAACACTTCTTTTGATTATAGAATTCTACGCACTGAATTCAGACGATTAGGATATGATTTTACACGCAAAACACTTTGCACTGTTGAACTCAGTAAAAAACTAATCCCTGGTCAGGACAAGTATAAATTAGGAACCTTGGTGAAAGCTCTAGGAATACCTATGACCGACAGGCATAGAGCTTCTGGTGATGCTTTAGCTACAGTGCATTTATTTAAATTATTATTAGACAAAGACACTGAAAAGACAATTGTAAACGCAAGTATTAAGGAGTTGACAGAAAAGAAAACTCCTGCGAAATTAGCTCATATTATTGAAGATTTACCTTCAAAAACCGGAGTATACTATATACATGAAGCTGACGGAACAATTATTTATATTGGCAAAAGCAAGAACATTAAAAAAAGAGTTAATCAGCATTTTTTAGGAACTAGCAGAAAAGCTAAAAACATTCAACGTTTAGTAAGTGCTGTTACGTATGAAGAAACAGGAAATGAATTAATTGCATTATTAAAAGAATGTCAGGAAATAAAAGCTAATCAACCTATATATAATCGTTCAAAAAGAAAAACTAGTTTTCAATTTGGCTTATATCAAAAGAAAAATAATAAAGGTTATATCGGCTTGACTTTTGACAAAATTGATCTTAGAAAAAAAGCTATAACCTCTTTTTCCTCAGCTAATGAAGCTGAAAAATTCTTACTTAAAATAACTGACAAATATGAATTATGTCAGACTATTAACAACTTATCTACAACAAACGGAACTTGTTTTCCATACAAAACAGAGGCATGTAAAGGGGCATGTTGTAATGAAGAGCCAAGAGCTGAATACAACAAACGTGTAGCTTCATTTATTGAAGAGTATTCCTATAAAAACGCCAATAAAATTATTATTGACAACGGTAGAACTCATAACGAACGTAGTGCTATTTTAATTGAAAATGGCGAATATAAAGGCTATGGTTTTTATCAATTAAATCATCAAATTAACAATATAGAAATCTTACGTGACATTATTACCCCAATGGAGGACAACAGAGATACGCAGCATTTGATTCAAAGTTTTCTGAGAACTAAAAAAGTAAAAAAAATAATTCCATTGCCCATAAAAAAAATAAACGACAGTACCATTGCAAAACAATAAAGAACATATTACTTGGAAAAGAAAACTTCATGAAATTATTTATGAAGCTGATACTCCTGCAGGTAAATGGTTTGATATCATATTACTTTTTTTAATAATTACTAGTATTGCAGTTGTTATGCTGGAAAGTGTAGCCGAAATTGGTAATAAATATGCTTATGAGTTAAACATAACGGAATGGATTATTACGATACTATTCACTTTAGAATATATTGCTCGAATTGTAATTATTAAAAAACCGAAGGAATACATCTTCAGTTTTTATGGCATTATCGATTTCTTTTCTACCATACCAAAATACTTGTCTTTAATATTTATAGGGTCAACCGGGGCGTTAGTTGCCTTAAGGGCTTTGCGTTTATTGCGTGTTTTTAGGATTTTAAAACTAGCACGTTTCATTGGTGAAGGAAATCAGTTAATGAATGCTTTAAAAGCTAGTAAAGCAAAAATATCGGTGTTTTTATTAGCCATTTTTATGCTTTGCATTATACTGGGTACGCTAATGTATATGATAGAAGGAGGTTCTGACGGAGGATTTACAAGCATACCCCGTAGTGTATATTGGGCCATTGTGACCCTTACTACTGTTGGCTATGGTGATATTGCTCCAGTAACCCCTTTAGGACAATTTATAGCTTCTATAATCATGATTTTAGGTTACGCCGTAATAGCAGTCCCAACCGGTATTGTTTCTTCTGAAATGACAAAAGATCATAAAAAGATACACCTAAACACACAAAGCTGTTCGCATTGCTCGGCTAGTAACCATCGTGATGATGCTGAATTTTGCTATGAATGTGGTAATGAAATAAATTAGTTAAAAAAGCTTGTCGTTTTCAATGATTATATACTAATTTTAACTATTAATTTTCCTGAAATAAAATTATTCTACATTTAATATTTTTTAGTTATACATTTCACATTATATAAAAGAATCAAACACATTGAAACAAAAATATCTCATTAGTATTGTAGGGCCAACAGCTATTGGTAAAACTGCATTAAGCATAAAACTTGCTCAATATTACAATACTGAAATTATTTCATGTGACTCTCGTCAGTTTTTTAAAGAAATGACAATCGGGACAGCTGTTCCTGAACCAGAAGAACAAGCAGCAGCTCCACATCATTTCATTCAAAATAAATCTATTTTAGAAGAATATAATGTAGGTACGTTTGAGTTAGAAGCCATTTCAAAATTAGAGGAACTTTATAAAAAACATGATGTCGTTATTATGGTTGGTGGTTCTGGCTTATACGTAAATGCTGTAATTAATGGTTTAGATGATTTCCCTAAAATAGATCCAGCAATTCGAGAAGAACTTACACAACGATTAGAATTAGAAGGAATTGAGTCTTTACAAAATCAATTGAAAGCACTAGACCCGATTACTTATGAAAAAATAGCCCTTGATAATCCACAACGTCTATCAAGAGCACTAGAAATATGTATCGGCTCAGGTAAACAATATTCTTCATTTTTAAATGTAAAAAAGAATAGCAGAATTTTTAAAACTATTTCAATAGGAGTAACAGCAGATAGGGAATTGATGTACGAAAGAATCAATAATAGAGTTGATATCATGATGGAAAACGGCCTACTAGAAGAAGTGAAAAACCTTTACCCTCATAAAGGATTAAATGCATTAAATACTGTTGGGTATAAAGAATTATTCAACTATTTAGACCAAGAATGGGAGCTTGATTTTGCAGTTTCAGAAATTAAAAAGAATACTAGGCGATTTGCAAAACGACAAGTTACCTGGTTTAAAAGGAACAAAGAAACTACTTGGTTTGATTTTCAATATAAATTAGATGATGTTACTAATTATTTGCAACAAATACTAAAATAAGCCCCTCACCTTAATCCTCTCCCCAGGGAGAACATACATAAGATTTTTAACTAAAAAACCTTCAATTTAAATTGAAGGTTTTTTAGTTAAAATGAATTCAAAAATTACTTATTCACTACAAGCCTAAAGCCTTCTCCGTGAATGTTTAAAATTTCTACATTTTCATCCTTCTTTAGGTACTTACGCAACTTAGCAATATATACATCCATAGAGCGGGAAGTAAAATAATTATCATCACGCCATATTTTAGTCAATGCTAATTCTCTTGACATTAAATCATTCTCATGTAATGCTAACAAACGCAATAACTCATTTTCTTTTGGAGATAACTTTATAGGATCCTCCGTTCCTATAGTTAAAAAACGAAGCTTTGAATTTAAATCAAACGCCCCAATTTTAAATTCAAAAGTGGCGCTATCAGCTATAGAATCTTTAACCTTCCTTAGCATAATTGCTTTAATTTTCATCAATAAAACCTCTGAATCAAAAGGTTTGTTTAAGTAATCATCAGCGCCAACTTTATATCCTTTTAACACATCTTCTTTCATCGCTTTTGCTGTTAAAAAGATAATTGGCACTTCTTTGTTACGCTCTCTAATTTCCTTCGCTAATGTAAACCCATCTTTATAAGGCATCATTACATCTAAAATACACAAATGGTAATTGTCCTTTTTAAACTTTTCAAACCCTTCCATCCCGTTTTTAGCCAAAGTGACATCGTAGTCATTAAGAGATAAATAATCTTTTAATACTGCTCCAAAATTTGGATCATCCTCAACCAATAAAATTTTCTTTTGTGCTTTCTCCATAAGTTATGAAATTAATGGTAATTTAATAATAAAAGTTGTTCCCTTGCCTTTCTCGCTTTCAACAAATATTTCTCCTTGATGGTCATCAATAATTTGTTTTACGTAAGCCAATCCTAGACCGTGCCCTTTTACATTGTGTATATTACCGGTATGTTCTCTATAAAATTTTTCAAATATTTTTTTCTGTACAGCCTTAGACATTCCATTCCCTTTATCTGAAATTTTCAATACAATAGAATTCCTTACTGTTTCTGTAAATACAGTTATCTCCGGAGCATCTGGCGAATATTTAATCGCATTATCTAATATGTTTACAATAACGTTTGTAAAGTGCGATTCATTAACTAGAACAGTTGATGCTTTCGCTTCAAATTTTGTTTTTATTTCTCCTCCCCTATCTTCAACCATCAATTCAACATGCGGAATAGCATCTTCTATTAAGTCGTGTAATTCAAATCTTTCTTTCTTTATATCTAATTGTTTCTTTTCTAACCTTGAAATACGCAATACGTTTTCTACCTGTGCATGCATACGCTTATTTTCTTCACCAATCATTCTCAAGTAACGTTTTACTTTACTATCGTCACCCATTACTTTTGGATTCCGAATAGCGTCAAGAGCTAAATTTATGGTTGCAATTGGCGTTTTAAACTCATGCGTCATATTATTAATAAAGTCTGTTTTTATTTGTGAAATCTGACGCTGTCTTAGTAACTGATACAGTGCAAAAGCAAAAACTAAAATTATTATTAAAATAAAAGCAACAGAAAGTATTACTGCTGAGAACATAGTAGATAATAAAAACTTTTTCTTGTTTGGAAAGGTTAGTCTTAAATTAAAGTTTCCGATTAAATTATCTTTAAAAAGTGTTGTTGAATATTCAATTTTTTTTAATAACTCGTACTCTTCTGAATGAACAGATGTTGCCAAATCATTACTATATACTGCAAATTCATAGTCTATATCTAAGCCTTTATCAAACAACTCTTGAGCTAAAATTAAATTTATTTGATTATTCGTTAATCGTTTATGTATAGGTCTTTTATTAGCTAAGGTTTTATAAATCTCATCTAATTGTAGCACACTATATTCAGGTAATTGATTTACACGATCAATACGTTTTTGTAATGTAACTTTAGATTGATCTATCCCCAGTTCATCAAAAAAAGTGGTTTCGCTTTTTCCATAAACCTTTTTTATTGTGATGGTATCGGTATCATGGCCTTCAAAATACTCACTTGTAGAAACTTTATAATTTTCTTCTATAATCCCACTTCTGTACAGAAAAACTTCATTAGTTCTATTATCCTTTTGTATGACATTTAATTCCGATATTACTGTTTGACTTGGTAACTGACCTAAACTATCGATTAACTTTCCTAATCGATTAAAGTAATAATTACGTTCTTGTTTTTCTATTTTCTTAGATGTTGATTCTAAAATTTGAATCACTGTTGTAGCAAATTGATCTTCTCTATTCGCTATAGAAGTATTTATCCAATAACTTTGAACAAATATTATTCCTATAAGAGAGAGACTCATTAAAGCTACTAATGAAACAAATGTTTTTTTACCCATTATTCAAAAATAGTTTTTTCACATGAGTATTAATTAATTTTAACCAAAACTTAACAGAAATGTTGAAGTTAAGTGTTTTTTTGTATTATATTAGTAATTTGAGTGTTAATTTTTTCAACTTGACTCTCTGTCCTATCAAGTGTTTTATTAATGATTATAAAGTCAGAACGGTCAATTTTATCTTCATCACTTAATTGGTTCATTACTCTATGTAACACTTGTTTTCTAGTTACATTATCACGTGAAACTACTCTATTTATTCGTTCTTCTAAGGGTGCGGTAACCGTAATTATCAAATCACAATTTTTAAAGCTTCCAGATTCAAATAAAATTGCTGATTCTTTAATTACATAATCTGTTTTCTGGACTGCATACCAGTTCAAAAAATCTTCAGCAACTGCTGGATGTACGATTGAATTTAATTCATTTAATAATGACTTATTCTCAAATACTTTATCAGAAATATGGTTTCTATTCAATTCTCCATCATCATTATAAGCATCATTTCCTAGCAACTTTCTTATTGCAACAACTACCTTATCACTAGTAATCATTATTTTTTTTGCTTCGATATCTGAAACATAAATTGGAACTCCCAATTTATAAAACAATTTCGCAACTGTTGTTTTTCCGCTTCCGATACCCCCTGTTAGTCCTACAATCATTTTTCTATAAGTAAATACGTTACTGATTTTTTTAATGTTTTTACATTTCTCACTCCTTCTGGTATATACTCTATGTGGATTGGTAAAATATTAGAATTATTTATATCGTTACAATCAATATACACCCCA
>JABSPO010000139.1 GCA_013214625.1 Flavobacteriaceae bacterium | reverse complement strand
AGATGGGTAATTAGGGTATCGTTATTTCTGATATCTAAACTAACTTTCCATTTTGTATTAACATCCATGTAGGTGTAATAAAGATGGTTACTACTTTGAGTTGAGTTTTTATTAAATTGATGTTCAAAAGACCCTTTAAAGAAGAAAACGTTCAATGATAGCCCCGCTTCTTCAGATAAATTTTCAATATATTCTTTTTTTGAAGATCCTTCTATAGTTTTAATGATATGGCTAGAGGCATTTTTAATAGTAACATATACAGGAACACTTTCATTTTCTGAATTAATCCTATGTTTCATTTTTGAAAAATCGAAAATAGGGTAGTCAAGAATACTTTTGCTATTTGCATATTCCCCAAACACATCATATCCTTTTCCGATAACATCAAAACCAGGGTAATTGCTTTGAGAAAACATATTGGAAGTGAGTAAGTTAAGTGATATTATGATTGTGCAGATAATTGTGTTTTTCATTTCTTTAAATGATGTCAAAGGTGAGTATAGTAAATTAATTTTGGTTAGTTTCTTTATGCTTAAAATAGAACTCAAATCTAAGCAATAAAAACAGGTAGTAGTATAGCTATTATTAGGTATTTTTGGGTCACTAAAGTTGATGATTTCAAGAATTGTTATTCAAGTTTAATTGCTTCATCAAATTTGCCATCATGGCTGTACATTCCTAAATTACCATTAGTTTCTAGAATATAAAATTCTCCATGTTCGTTATCATCTTCAAAGCGTGTTAGACTATTATTTTTTGATTCTTTGATATCACTTTCTATTTTACTTCCATCTTTAAATGTGATTCTCATTTTTAACTTAGAGTTAGGACTTTTGAATAATACCAAAGTTGCTCCTGATAAACTTTTTTCACTTCTCCATTTCCCTAAAATTTCTCCATCAATAAACGTTGTGTCTTTAGTTAGTAGATCTTGTTCTTGAGTAGAACCAATTATTTCAATTTCCAAATTAGGTGTAAAGTGAGAAGTTGCCCATGTTACTCCATCAACCATATCCTCTAAGTGATAAAAAACCCAAAGTTTGTCATATTGTTTTCTATCTTTTCGCAGCTCTAAAGCAATTTCTTTCAATACGTTTTTAGTAACCTTTTTATTCAACTCTATTTCAATATTGTTTTTACTTAGAGTTAAATTCGGTTCCTCTTTAGTTATTTTCCATGTTACATCATCCGGGATGTTAGTTTGAGAACAGGAAGTGAAAATTAGAATTGTTAAAATGTAGATTATTCTTTTCATAATAGTTATATAATATTTTAATACGTTAGATTTTATGTGTTCGGTATATTTTTTCAAAACATTAAAAGTACTTCGAAAGATTTAATCGACTTTTCGGTAAACCATAACAGGTTCCTTGATTAAGGATAGACCAAAATAACTCCTGTTGATTACGGATTTCCGTACTTTTTTTAATTCTAACCTGATTAAATTTGAAGCATAATCAATATTAATTGAGTAAAATATATTAAGTGTTTTTTAGTGTCAGGTTTTAACTATTTAATTGTTTGTTTTTAATCTGTCAAAAATGTACTACAACTATAATGTCATTGAATTATTGAAAGTAAATGAAAAATTGTCAAATCTTGTAAATACATAACTATTGGTATAAAGCTTGTTCGGTTTAGGTCGAGTAAAAGGCCTAATATATCACAGGATGGGCTTTTTATTCGCATAGAGTGGATGCTTAGAAAGGACTTACCACTCTTTATTTTTGAAGATGCAAATGCAAGATCCTAAACGGGTTTTACAAAACACCTTTTATTTCTTTCTCGGTGCTAACTACTCGATACCGAATTTAAAGTTCGAGTAATCATATATTAACCAATATGCCTTATAAAAAACGCAAAGACGAAGTATGGAATAAAGAAAGTAAAGTAAGAGGGAAAGACCCGGAACTTTATAGAAAAGATGATTTAGGAAACGAATTGTTTTATCATTCTTATGGTAAAAACTCTAACATGGGATGGGAAATAGACCATTCAAAACCTCAATCAAAAGGAGGTACACATCACCTTAATAATTTACGTCCTTTAAAATCTATTGAAAATCGTAAAAAGGGAAATAAATACTAGTATATGGAAAAGGATTATTTTAAATATTATAAACCCAATTTTTTAATTGGGTTTATAATAGCAGCATTTGTAATTGTGTATCTGGCAAAGGAATATTTTGTGCTTTCAATTTCAATATTTGGGGTTATTACATTATTAATAGGTTTAATCACAAAATATTTTTGGAAATCCCCAATATTTAAATGGTTGTTTTGGGTAGATGATTTTTCAGGAAGATATGAAGGGAAATTAATTTATCAATATGTAGATGAATTAGGGAAACTTCAGACAGGAGAGAGAGATCATATTAAAATCATTAATCAAACTGGAAGTAAAATTACAGTTTCCTCTTTTACTAAAAAAAGCGATGGGTCTAAATCTTCTCTTTCTCACAATAAAGGAATGTTTGTTGAAAAGACTCAAGATGAGAAACATTATAACCTTATTTATAGCTACCTAAATGATGGTAGTAAGGAGCAAGGGTTTTCACCTCATTACGGTACAGAAGTGATAAAATTCATCAGACGAGGGAGTGAAAAATCTTTATCAGGTAGTTATTACACCGATAGAATACCTCATCAAACAAAAGGGGTGTATAAAGACTTGAAATGGGTTAGTAAAAATGATGAACATGAATTTTAATAAGATATAATGGCAGTACTAAATAAGGAGTATAATAAGTTTGATAAGGAAATCAAATTGAACCAGGGAAGAAAAGACTCTTTAAAAAAGAGCAGAAAAGAGTTAAGAAGAAAAATTAAGCAATGGTTTAAAGATAATAAACCAGATGAGATTCAACCAAAATTTAATAGTCAAGGGTCTATTGAAATGAATACTACTATAAACCCTATAGTTGAATATGATACAGATGGAAGCGTTTTAAGAAAGTACGACTTAGACGATGGAGTCTACTTCATTTTGTTAAAAGAAGAAGATGTTAAGCGGTCTATCAGCACATGGCATGATTGGGTTTTTATGGCTACAGAAAATCATACGGGTAAGGACTCAATTAAAAAGACAACTTGTGTAAGAGTGGTTTTTGCTGATGGTCACCATATAGATTTACCAATTTATTTCAAAGAAGAAGACAAAATTGAACTTGCTCACAAAGCTAATGGATGGCTAGAAAGTGACCCTAAAGAGTTCTATGAATGGTTTAATGAAAAAAAGAAAGCGAGATTTAGGCTTGAAGCAATCGTTAGGTGTCTAAAAGGATGGAAAAACTATAGAGAAAATAAGAATACCAATCTTAAGCTTCCTAGCGGATTTGAGCTAACCATCTTAGCAACTAATAATTATATAGATGCTGATAATCTAGATGAAGCCTTTAGAGTAACAGTAAGCGCAATCAATACAGAACTTAATAAAAGTAATGAATTTAAATGTGTCAGGCCAACAACACCTGCAGGAGAAGATGTTTTTGCAGATTATAGTGTCACTAGAAAAACAAACTTTTTGAATGCACTTCAAAGCCTTAATGATGATTGTGCGAAAGCTTCTACAGAAAAGAATTTTAAAAAGGCATCAGAAATTCTTGTCAATAATCAATTTGGAGATCGTTTCCCCAAAGGAGATGACAAAGATGAAGAGTCAAAAACTAATACATTAAGAAATTCTTTAGCAGCTGCTAGTATTCCACCTAAGCCTTATGGAAATTAACGACCAAGTTAAAGAGGTACTAAAAAAGCATACTGGTTTGGTTTTTGATTTTGAAAAGTATTCACTTATTGGTGAGTTATTTTTGCCTGATGGAGACAGTTATGAAATACAAATTGTACTTTATACATACCCTAGATTGTTTCCGACTGTCTATGAAACAGGTGGTCGTATTCCTCCAAAGATGGATCGTCATATTTATCCAGATTCTGGCTCGTGTTGTTTTACAACAAGAGCCAAATCTCAGATATTATTGAAAACAAAAGTGACTTCTTTACTTAAGTTTATTGATGAGGTAGTAATTAAGTATTTTGAAAATAATTCATTTTATGAATTAAATAAACATTATTATGGTGATGAGTACTCACATGGAAAAATGGGGATCATTGAAGGTTATAAAGATATTCTCAAAATTGATGATACAATTACAACGGCTAAAGCTATAATTCAGGCAACAACTAATAAATCATTAAAAAAACATCAAAATTGTTATTGTGGCTCAGGTAGAAGATTAAGAAAATGTACTAATGGCAAGCATATTAATAATTTTCGCAAGTTACTTCTAGTTGAAAAAGAAGTACTAGAATCTGATCTGAGAAACTTTAAAGAAGCGATTGAGATGTATTTAGAAAGAAATGATAAAGAGATAAAATAAAAGCAAGGAATAAGGAGTTTTTTAGTTCCTAAAGACTTAGCTGCAAGGGGTATTTAACTTCATCACGAAACTTTTGGTTAAAAGTCGTTGTAATCACATAATTATCAAATGTTTTAAAAATAGAATTTACAATAGATTTAAATATATGTAATTACTTGATAAATAGTAAGTTACACAATAAATGCTAATTAAATATTTTTGCTTTTCTGCTGCCTTACGGTAAACCGTAAGGCAGTTTTTGTTTAGGGCTGTATTTTTAACAACACTATTTAAACATACAAGTGTTAGCTAGAATTAAAAACCAACCAACAGAAGATGAATGAATTAAAAAACTGTCCAAACTGTCAAACAGAATTAAAAAGTGGCTTAATGTCAAGTGTAAAACTTTTGACTAAAAAAGCTACTGGATTAATCAATGAATATGGAGAAAAAAAATCAGATGGGTTTTGCACCAAATGTGGAAAGGGAATTTATGAAGAAGCAAAAACTAAATTAGAAGCTGAGAAAAATAAACTAGCATTATATTTGAAAAATAAAATTTCTAATATTCCAGTGATTTCTGCTCACACTCCATTGAATTGGGATTATCAAGTTTTAGAAATGGTTACGGGACAATCTACAACAGGAACGGGAGTAATAACTGAATTTACTTCTTCTTTCTCTGATTTATTTGGAGCCCAATCTAATCGACACAATCAAAAATTAAAGTCTGGTGAAAATATGTGTTTTGCTCAATTAAGAATACAAGCACTTAATCTTGGTGGAAATGCTGTTATCTCTACAGATATTGATTATTCTGAAATTGGAACAGTAAAAGGAATGTTAATGGTTTGTATGGCAGGTACTGCAATAAAACTAAATAACACAGAGGTGATTAAAAAAGAAAAAGCAGAAATAATTGACAAACTCTCTTATGCTAATAACAGGCTAAAGGAATTACAGAAATTTGAATAAAAATAAGGATAACATTGCTTTTAAAAAATTATAGGTTTGGTGCTTAGCTCAATTAAGTACAAAAATAACTAATAAATAAAACAAGAATTTTAAATGGCGGTAAGAAAAAGTAAGGAACAGAATTTTCAAGTTAGTGGAAATGTTACCGAAATAAAAGAAAAATGTCTAAATGCGCTCAATAATGGTGGGTTTAGTAAAGTATCATCTAATGTTTTGCTAAACGAAATTTCAGGAAATTATAAAAAAGTGACGGTAGTAGGAGAAATACAAATCGTATTGACTGAACAAAATGACAAAACGAATATTAATGTAAAATCAACTGCAAATTCAGACAATATTTTTGCTTTATTTTCATCGCCGAATGATAAAATAATGAACGCGTTTAAAGAGAGTTTAGAATAAAACGGAAACTTAAATTATATTAAAATTTAATAATTAACTATAAATCTAAACTTATGAAAAACTTTTTTTCCAAACTTTTAATTGTAATGTTTTTAACAACATTAACTTTTAGCTGTAGTAGCGATGATAACAATAACGACTCAAGCAATCTTGAAAGTGTAGAAGGAACAACTTGGTACAGACAAGAATCAACTACACAATCTGGACAGGCTATTGTAATTGATTTTCATTTTGTATTTCAAACTTCCGACACTGGATATTTAGAAGCTGATACAGTTGCAGCTGGAACAAATATTAATCAAACCTATGATTTCACTTATGTATATTCTCAAGGTATTGGAACTACTGTATTTGATGATAGTAACATAGGAACTCAAGTCTTTTCAGTTTCTGGAAATCAATTAACTTTTGATGGAGAAACACTAACTCGACAATAAAAAAATAGTTTTCATTGAATCAATTATATTCGGAAACCATATTTGGTATTAAAGAGCCTTACGGAAATCCGTAAGGTTCTTTTTGTTGATGGCTGTATTTTTAGCATCATAACTATTTAAAACAAACAACAGTCTTATGAGTACAGGTGCAAAAGTATTAGTAACAATCGGAATTATAATCGGTTTTATATTCTTATTAGGAGTATTAACAGCAAGTAGAAAAAGTGGAGGAAGTTCAACCCCTGGAATATTTGATCTAATTTTATTCGGAGGAATGATTGCTGGTATTAGAGCTGTATGGAAAAAATCATCAGACAATATTGATAATCATAAACTTGATAAACGCAGCTAAATGGAGTTTAATGATTATTATAAAATTCTTGAAATTCAACAAACAGCATCGTTTGAAGAAATAAAAATTGCATTTAAAAAACAAGCTGTTAAGTGGCATCCAGATAGAAATTTGGAAACTGACACTACACAAAAAATGCAAGAAATTAATGAAGCGTACCTTATTTTAAAAGACAAAGAAGCAAGAGAAAGGTATGATCGAGAATATTTAAGGTATAAAGAATTTACCGCTCGTCATCAACAATCTTATAGAGAAGAAAAGAATCGTACTTATGAAGAGCCTAATAATAAATATAACCACGAGAAAGCTGAAAGAGCAACTTACGAATTTGATGATGAAATCCTAAAAAAATGGATACGAAATGCAAGAAGTCAAGCTATAGATTTAGCTAAACAAACAATTCTAGAAATCGGAGAATTGAGCGTTAATGCTACAAAAGCAGCAGGTTCAAAAATGCTAGAATTATTTATTGGTTATGCTGTTGCTGGAATATTAATACTATTAATTTTTAAAGCCTGTTCGGGTTAAAATAATTATGAGAAATACATTTATTATAATTTTGGTCTTATTGTGTATAGGTAGTTCTTACAGTCAAGACCTAGATGATTTAGATAGCTATACTGTTGATGAGTTTTACAAAAAAGTGGAACTTGATTATGATACTCTTGATGAAGATGGAAATGCAATTGAATATTTGTATGTTAAAACAGAGTTAGATAAAGGTAGTTATGAAATAGATCTTACTGATGGAGATGGTGATTTATATGAAGTGAAAAACACAAATATTTATATTAAATTCAATGGTTATTTTGGATATGCAGGGTATTCAACAGAATGTATTTTAAAAGTAGAATATTATTCGGCAACAGTATATAAATTGGAATAACTCTAATTTTTAAATAAGGGATGTGTCAAAGTGTTGATCTTAAAAGTAGATTTAAATGAAAAGCATCCTAGTTTAAATAAAGGAATAGGAATACAGAAAAGGAATTACTTGTCTAACATATCAATGACTTGAAAGCCACTTACGGAAAACCGTACAATTCATATTGGCTTCTTCATTAATTTTGAAACTATTACTAATAATTAAAATCAGTATTATGGGACTATTAAATAAAATATTAGGGAATTCCAGAGAAGTATATAGCGAAAAATTGCTAGCTCAATAGGTTTGTAATAAGTTGAAAAACTAATATTTATAGATGTAATACATGTATTGACTTTATTTAAATATTGTAATCAAGTAAAAAATAATTAGAATATAATTAACACAAGTTTTAAATATAATAACTAGTACTATGAAGAAAAAACTATTCAGTCTTATCACAATTACAACTTTAATATTTACAAGTTGTACCAATATAATGGATAAACCTTTAAATAAGAAAGATTTTGAAAAAGTTAAAACTGAAGTTTTGGCTGATAAAAATTACAGCTCAATGAAAAGTAGGTATCTTATTGATAATTTAACTAAACAACTTGGATTCATTGAATTAGGGGAGACGATGGGGAAAGCGTTGGGGAAAGATATGGATGAGTTAAAGATTTCAACATTTAGAGAAGAGATTTCTAACTTGTCAGTAGCTTTTGATTCTATTCATACCGCAAAAATTAAAATTATAGAGAATAATACGAAACTTGAAAATTTCACGAAATTGATTGATGCAAGTACGACCTCTATTGATAAATACAAAGGGTACCTTAGTATGAAATTGAATTTTAAAAATAATTTTAAAAAGGAGATTCTTTTCATTATACTAAACTATAAATATGTAAATAAGTATGATTCAGAATTTTTTAATGAAAAAACAAAATTAACAGATGAAGTGGCTGGTAACTTTAATGGTGAACTTGAAATATCTACTACTGAAAAATATAACGATGTTGCTGAGTTTATGTATACAAAAGTACCAGTTAGAGCTGATAAACTTTTACGTGATAAGTTAGGAAAAGATATAGCTGATAAACAAGTAGAGCAGGAATTCTTAATGAAAGGATTAAAAGTAGAAACACTTGGAATTGTTTTTAAAGATAAATCACAAATAAGCAAAGAAGATGCTGTTTGGGGATATCTTGAGAACTAATAATTCCAAGCTTTAATAATGTAAAAGGATAATATTCTGTTTGTCCAATTGTTCCTGTTTTCCTTATATCAGAAATAGAGAAAGATGGTTGCCGTGGTATTATAACAGTGGTTTAAAACTGGAATTAGAGTTGGAAGATATAATTATAATTTTTTTTAAAAATAGCCCTTACAATAAAAAGTAAAGGGCTATTTTTTTAAGTAATAGTTATGATATTTTTAAATTAAGAGTGATAAGTTACTCCTATAAAGTAAACCATTTCTAACACTACTTGTAGTGTTGGAAATTAATAAATCTCTGAGTCAGACAACAGATAGAGGACTTTTTTTTGAGTAGGTAAATTCCTTTTCTATGGTGCATTACCATTATAGTTTATGATTCTGTTATCTACACTTAGATTTAAGAGAAGATAAATGATACCGTAGTAACTAACAACTACCATTTGTTAATATCCTCATTTCCAAAATTAACAAACTAGTAAACGTAGGAATATATTGGGTTAACAAAAAAACACTACTTTCACGATAAAAAATAGGCGCATTAGTGTTTATTTAATTATTGACAGTAATTTGAATATCAAGTAATGAAACAAACATTTTAACTGAAATAAAAAATTAATGTATAAGAAATTTTTAAGTACTTTATTACTTGTGATGATAGTCAATTTTGTTTTTTCTCAAAATGATTATGCAACAATAAATATATACAGAACAAAAGCATTTTGTATTGGTTGCAGCGTTAAAATACTTCTTAACGATGTCTATATGACACAATTAGAAAATGGAGGGAAATTAGAATTGAAAATATTTAACACCAATGGAACAAAAATAACTATTACAGACGGTAATAACTATAGAGAAAATGTTACGTTTAGACCAAGAAAAGGTGAAACTTACTATTTTAATGCACAAGCAAGAACACCAAGAGCATTAGGATTTAGATTAGACCGTCTTGATAAACCTATTAAAACAAAAAAATTAAAACCAGAAAGATTTGTAAGCATGTCTGACGTTGGTGTTTTAGATAATAATACCACGAGAAATCCAGATACAGAATGGACTGAAGAAAAACTAAAAAAACACTGGGCTGATAATGGTTCTAAGGATATTGAAGGTATTTATGAAAAAGTGAGCACGTCTTTAGAATATGAATTAGCAGTATTAAAGGAAAACAACGAATATAAATTAATCTATTTGGCTGGTGCAAGTGGAACAAGTTGGAATGAAGGAGACATAAAAGCGACTTTAAAGAAAACAGCTCAGTTCGGTCTATTTAAAGCAAATTGGTTTATGTTAAACAAATCCTTTAACAACGACATAATTATAACTTTTAAAAATGCTACAATGAGTTGCTTATCAGAAAACGGTAAGGACAAAAAATTATATATAAAAACTTACCCAACTTACGATGAAGTAACTAATGATAACAGTTTAACTTCGGGATGGAAAGGTAATGGAACTGGTTTTTTTATTAGTAAAGATGGTTTAATAACTACTAATTATCATGTAATAAAAGATGCATCAGAAATAGTAGTTGAATTTCTAAGAAATGGTAAAAAAATAAGTTTAAATGCTACTATAGTTCAGAGTGATAAACAAAATGATTTAGCAATTTTAAAAATTCAAGATAATTCCTTTAAAAGTTTTGAAACGATTCCTTACAATTTCAAAACAGACATCTCAGATGTGGGGTCAAGTGTTTTTGCCTTAGGATATCCAATGGCATTAACTATTATGGGAAAAGAAATTAAATTTACAGATGGAAAAATAAGCTCTAAAACTGGATATCAAGGGGATATATCCTCTTACCAAACTACTACACCTATTCAACCAGGAAATAGTGGAGGTCCTTTATTTGATTATGAAGGAAATTTAATAGGCATTAATGCTTCAATATTAAGGCCTGATTTTGCAGATAATGTTTCATATTCAATAAAATCTAGTTATCTAAAAAATTTAGTGGATGTACTTCCATTTTCGCTAAGTCTACCAAGTAGTAAAACAATTGCAAATAAAAGTTTGACTGAAAAAATAAAAATTTTATCTGATTATGTTGTTCTTATTAAAGTAAGATAAAACTACTCAGGAAATTACTGTTAAAACTATATATTTATAGCTTATGATTTTTGATTTAAATAAAAAATTACTAAGTTTAATTATAATTGGTTTTATACTAATAAGTGCTTGTAATAATAGGATAGGTACAGAAACAGAAGCTTGGAATGATTTATTAGTAAGTCATCATATTCAGGATGCTCATGAGAAATTTATCGTATTAATTGAGGAAGAACCAGATGTTAAAAAACATTATTTAGGTTTAGCATATACGCAATGTATACTAGATAATTCAGAATGGATGAGTACGTTAGAAAAATTCTCAACTGAAGAAGAAGTTTTATGGTCCTATGGGCACTTAGCAACGGTATTTAAAAGACATTTACGTAATCCTAAAATACAAACAGGATTAAATATAGTAGAGTTTAGAGCACTACACTTAGGAGGTAAATTTAAAATTGATAAAAATCATCAAACTATTGAAGGAGAGTATAGAAACATGAAACCTTTTGGTACTTGGAAGTACTACAATTTGAAAGGTGATTTTTTACGAGAGGAAAAGCATTAATAGTCTTTATATGAAAACATTTGAAAGAAGTAACTTAAAAAATAGGCAGAACTATTATAGAATATTAATTGCAATGGAAATAATTGCAGTAATCTCGTTATTCTACTTTAGTGTAAATTGGTTTGTAGTATTTTTTGCTTTTCCTGCCTTACTAATTGATATGTATTCTAATAAAAGATGCTTAAGCAGACAAAAAAACTTTATTAAGAGTATAGCGTTCAATAATGATAAAATAATTTGTACTCATTTAAAAAATAACCAGACAGTTATACCATTTAAGAAAGTCAAGTTTTCAATTCGTGAAGAGAAATTTGAAAAGGATAAAACTGAAATAGAAATTAAGCTTAAAAAGGCTCTTAAAAGTAAACTTATTGGTAGGCTTCATATAGATAATTGGGATTCCATATTTGAATTAAAAAATGAGCTTGTAAACAATTCAATTACTCAAATAAAATACAAACCAGAGGGGTTTTGGTCAAAATACGGTGTGTTAACTGCTGATATTGTTATTACAGGTACCGCAATTGCTGGGGCATCTCTAGCAGAAATGAATAACGACTTTAATACTGCAAATAGTTTAGATAATATTTTTATGCCGTTGTCTGATATAAAAGACGATATAGAGAGCAAAAAAGAAAGAGAACGACTTTAATCAAATAAAACTAAATAATAAAAATGTTAATAATTGCTTTATTACTGCACCTATTAGGTCATTATCTTTTTCAGAAAATCACAAAAACAAAAGCTAAAGAATTTCGTGATTCTTTAAATAGGAAACAACCACTATTCGAAATGAGTGGAGTCATCATGAATTTTGTTGTTGCTATTTTAATAATTCTTGTAATTACACTTACGACAAAAGAAAGATACCTGCTAAATGAAAATGCTATTTATGGAGTTGAATGTAGTAGTATCGCAAATGAAAAAGGATTTATTGATGGAGATAAATTCATAACTATTAATGACGCACATATTAATCGTTTTTCTGAGATAACTAAAAGTATAATTTTTGATACTGGAATAACAAAAATTAGTATTGATCGTGATAGAAATATTGTAGAAATCAATCTTACTGAAGATGATAAATATGATATTATGTCAAGTGGTACATTAAGCTTATTTAAACCTAAAACAACTCCTAATGTTATATCTAATGAGGTAGTTAAAGAATTGGTTTATACAGAAAAAAATAAAAGCATTGGAAAATCATTCGGAACTTTTTTTTCATCAGCTAAAATATTCTTTAATCTATTTAATCCGTATCGAATAGCATATAAAGGCATAAAAGGTTTTTATTCAATTAAAGGAGGTGTAGCCAATTGGTACACACTAGCACTTTGCTCATATATTATTGGGTTGATAAACTTAATTCCATTACCCGGTTTAGATTTAGGGAATACTATTATAGCAATAATAGAAAATAATAGAAAGCGTAAATTCAATAGTAAGACAATGAGGTTTCTTAGAATTGGATCACCATTAGTACTGGTAGTTATATTGGTTTCTTTGTTGTTTATAAGTGCTTAAAATAATGTCAATTGTTTTTATAAATATTAATTAAGAGTCTTTTAGATAGGATTTAAATTATATGCAATTACATATAAAACGATGATATTAGTCCAGATTATATGCTTTTAGATATAATAATGGGTACGTGAACAGGTAATAAGGAGTTCGTCAGGTATTCCTTTTTGTTCCCTAAAGCATAATCACAAGGCAGGATACTAGTTGTCACCCTGAGCTTGTCGAAGGGCTTTATGTGTTAGTTTTTAAATAAGTAGTATTTATCGCCTTGTGCTTACCACCCAAAACACCACTGCGGTGACACATCCTCGTTGGTATTTTGGGTTTGATTTAGTACACACAATACATACCTTCCTCACCCGTAGCTACTCTTGCACCCAAACCCAATAAGGAAGCTTCGCAGAATATTTAATTGGGTGCAACCGCTACTTAATGCTTTGCGAGCCTGCGGGGTCGCTTCGGGCTATATGGGTGTCACAGTTTTTGAGCCAGCATTATAGCCGTATAAAATCACCTTAGCAGGATGATTACATCCGGCAACGCGCAGTAAGAGCTAAACCTTTATTCAGCTTTCCCTATCGGGGCACCTCATAAAGTATAGCACTTACTTTTCCTACAGGTCAAAAACACCACCACCCGCGTGTAACACGTAGCTGTGGCAGCCCTCTACTAAAATTAGATAATTATAAAACGGATTGTACTTCAAAGGTATCAGGCTACTATGCCACAACACCCTTGCTCAACTCGCAGGCGGCTCGCGCCTTTTTGATTACCTGTTCAAAAGAGTATTAGGAGATTTAGAAGTAAATTTAGTGACATTTAATAACATAGTCATGATTCATAAAACAATTCAAATTCAAGAAATTACAGTAGAAGAACTTGTAGATAAGGTAGCAGATAAATTGGTGTTGAAAATAGAAGAATACCTAAAAGAATTAAGTAGTAAAAAAGAGGATGTATTATTATCGAGAAGAGAAACTGCTGATTATTTAAAAGTAGATTTGTCGACGATTCATAATTGGACCAAAAACAGTAAAATTAAAGCTTACTATTTAGGAAATCGAGTTTACTATAAAAAGGAAGAAATAATTAAAGTATTAGAAATGTATACTTCATAGGCAGTAATAAAAAAAGAAAAGAGACTGCAAAGTTAGGCACTATCGTGCCAGTGTGTTTTGCTTTCTCTTTTCTTTTTTTGACGATTTTTTCGTTTCTCTTTTAAAAATATTTAGTTGAAATACTGCTTGACTATTTTACGAAGGATTAAGGAGACTATAAAACTAACTATAGCTCCAATAGCAGCCATGATGATTGTATAGACTATCGCATTCCAACTTAGATTCATAAAAGTGGACAAAATCGTACCGCCTAGAATACCGGCTTTAGTATTTGGATCTATCATTTGAAAGAACATTTCCTTTTTGTTTAGACTTGCCATCTACAACTACTGCTTGACTTACTGCAGTGGCTACAGTACCAGCAACTGTCATATAAGTCGCAATGGTAAC
>JABSPO010000138.1 GCA_013214625.1 Flavobacteriaceae bacterium | reverse complement strand
ATTATCACAAACATCTCCAACTCCATCTGTATCTGCGTCTTCTTGTAAAGGATTAGCAGTATTTACACAGTTATCACATGCGTCACCAATTCCGTCTCCATCGACATCCACTTGTAATGGATTAGCATTATTTACACAATTATCACAAACATCACCAAGTCCATCTCCATCTGCATCTGCTTGATCAGGGTTTGGTGTTGTAGGACAGTTATCAACTCCATCATCAATTCCATCTCCATCTGAATCTGGTAAAGGTGCTCCACAGATTTCTATACTCCATGAATCTAATGTACCTTCATCTAAATCCCAAAAATCATAGGCCGACAGTGTCCAATTTCCATATGAACCTTCTCCATTAAATGCAGACAAAGCATTATCAGGTTGATAAGCTCCTGTAAACGGTGCATCACCACCTGCAGCAGCAGATAAAGCTGTTGCTGCTTGATCATCTAAAACAGTATTGGTAAAATTCTCCGCTCCACCAATTATATTAGCAAACAGTATTACCTCAGTACCCGACGGACTTGTTAGCACCAAACGAAGGTCTTCAACAAATACATGACTAATATTTATGGTTACGTTTACATCCGTAATTGTAAGCCCAGTATTAAAATTAATAGTTTGTACTGCTGGAGCTCCTTCTTCAGGGTTTCCACCAGGTCCTGTTGGAATAACTAATGATGAATCTGCTGTAACTATTGTAGTACAGTCGATATTTGCAGTTTCAAAACTAAATGGAGCAGAAACACTACTAGAAGCAGTACATGCAACATTGTTCGAAGTTACAGTCCAATAATACATTGTTTGAGTCGCTAAAGTTGTAGCTGTGTATGTATTAGTATTTACTGTAGCATTTTCTACTAAAGTACCTAATCCAGCATCACTATATATATTTACATCATAACTTGAAGCATTAGCATCAGTATTCCAAATTAAAGTATGACCTGCTACATTTGTTGCAGCATTAGCAGGTGAAGTTAATACAGGTGTTGCAACAGTACCATCAAAAACATTTAATGTAACATTAAAATTCTGTACTTCTGTTCCATAAGTCCCTGTTATTACTATTGTACTACTTCCAGCAGCAGTTATACCAGAAACCGTTGCAGTTATACCATTAGCATCAGTATTTGCTGTTGGCTGAGAAAATGTAACTGTAGTTCCTGCAGGATTCCCTGTGGCAGAAAAAGTTACAACATCAGAAAAAGCATCATCTGCATCATAATCAAATGTATATACTGCATTTATTGGTTGACACACATCAACAGTAGTAGATGTGAAGTTTAAGGTGTAATCAGATATCCCAGAACAAACTGCTGTATTAGGTTTAAAATCAGCTTGAACAGAAGCTATATAAGCATCTACATTAGTAGCTTGACCAGCAGTAAGCATATACATACAAGCATCATCTACATAATCCATATAATTCATTGTCAATGCTTTTTCACCAGATACACATCCAGCAACAGATCCATTTGCAGGACAACCATAAGTTTCTGAAGGGACTGCTGGTGTATCAGCAATACCATCTCCAGGTGCAGCACACCCTCCATTAAAGGTATGGTCTAATGTAAAGAAGTGTCCTAATTCATGAGTAACAGTTCTCCCTAAGTTAAACGGAGCACCAGGAACAACTCCTGAACCTGGGCAACCTGCACCAGAACCAAAAGCTCCTAAATTCATTACTACAGAATCTCCTCCTGCGATACTTCCTCCTAGTGGAGAATATCCTAATAAACCTGAACCAATATCTTTAATTAAAAAGTTCATGTATCCGCCCCAAGTAGCATTTGAATCAGCACTTGTAAAAGCTCCTGATTGTCCAGCAATAGTTACAGCTAGATTCCCATCAGCAATTACAGGAGAAACACTTGGGTGATTCGTGGTTGCAATACAAAAGAAAATGTTTGCTACACCTGGGACAACCCCTGGATAATCACCACTTGCTGCTGGCCATAAGGTATTGTCAGCATTTGTAAAAGTGTAATCCGCATTTAAAATATCTATTTGATTTTGTGCTAAAGCCTCCAAACAAGCTCTATCTGATTCTTGCCCACTAGGAAAGTGTACAGCAACAGGAATTATTACAGGGCCCGCTTTAGCTTGAAAATTCCCTGACATTCTTTTATAGAGTGCTATTTTAAATTTTTTTTGAGTTTTTGCATATTCTTTTGCAAACTCTGGATTAGCAAGTTTCTCTTGCATATGTTTCACCATTCCACAAGATCTATTTTCTTGGGAGTAACTAACTAGAGTAAACACAAACATTAAAAATGTTAATGTAACTTTTTGTAAACTATGTTTCATAGTATTCATTTAGGGGTTAATAAATTTCATTTTTGTTAATGAAATGTTAAATATAAAGAAAAATATTCGTTAAAACACAAAAAAACATCGATGAAATGCAAAAACATTAACCCTATAAGCGTTCTAGGTTTATTTAAAAAGTAAACTAATTTAGCCATTTTTTAAATTCCTTAACCCTTTCTCTACTTACTATAAGCTCTTCTTCATTGAATTTATGTAATAGTATTTTTAATCTTGAATTTGAATAGGATACAATATCTTTAATTGCATTAATATGTATAAAAAACTTTCTGCTAATTCTAAAGAATTGTTTAGGATCTAATTGCTCTTCCAATTGCTCTAATGAGTTTTCTAATAAATAACCTCTACCTGAATTCGTATGAATATAAGTAGCTTTATCTTTACTGTAAAAACATTCAATATCACGTAGCTCAATAATTTTTAAATGTTGCCCTAGCTTAATAGTGAATCTGCTTTTATAGGTTTTTTCATTCTCATTTAACAACAATCGTTTAACATCATCAAAAGAAATAACTGATGTTTTTTGCTGTGGTTTAAAAGTATTAAATTTTTCAATAGCGGTACACAAATCATCTTCATCTATTGGTTTTAAAAGATAATCAATGCTATTGAGTTTAAATGCATCCAGCGCATATTCATCATAGGCAGTTGTAAATATAATTGCACTTTTAATTTCAATTTCTTCAAAAATTTCAAAAGACAATCCATCTGACAATTGAATATCTAAAAAAATCAAATCAGGATGTTCATTAGCTATAAACCACTGCTTTGCTTCCACTACAGAATGTAGCATTGTACTTACTTTTATATTTTGCTTTTCTAACAGTCTATTAAGCCTACGAGCTGCAGGCTTTTCGTCTTCTATAATTAATATCTTCATAAATTTTAATTTAATCTCACCAGCAAGTTTAATTCCCCGTTCCAATAGCTATTGGGATGTCTCGATGGAAATATTGGTTATATTCATACCTCTTGCGCTAGCGCCGAGGTATGAATATATTATTGCCATTTGCTTTCTTGTTGCTTTTCTTTTTTCATATACTCTTCTATCTTCCTTTGCTCCCATTTTTCTCCAAACAGCAGCTGTTTTCCAAATACTCCAAAAGCATGAAAGAAAATCCCAATACCCCAAAATAGCCATAGTGCAAATGTTCCAAAATCAAAAAACGCCTCAAAGAAACTTTCTCCATCATTCATATTACTTACAATTTTACTACAACTTATAAACATATTTACAATAAAGTAAGATGCAAAATGCCAATAAAACCCTTTTATTTTCTCAACTCTTTTCTTTGCTCGTTTATAACTATCATTATACAAATGCTTATCCATAACTATTCCCATTTATGATTGTTTTGTTCCTCTTCTTTTAAAAATTGTTCCATTTTTTTTTCTTCCCAATTGGAACTAAAAAAAAGTTGTTTTCCAAAAACTGATATCCCATGAACAAATAATCCTATTCCCCACCCAATAGCTGTAGAAAAAGACCCGAAATTCCAAAAATCAGTAACATTTGCATAACCAGTATAAATCATTGACAAAAGCATTGTGTTTATAACTACATATACTATTGCATGCGTATAAAATCCTTTAATTTTGTCTACTTTTTTCTTCGCCCTATTGTAACGACTTGCTTCACTATATTTTTCCATAATAATTTCTTTTTTCTCCGTTTATTCCCAACGATTCAAATTCTTTTCCTCTTCTTTCATAAACTCTTCTAACTTTCTATTTTCCCAAGACTTCCCGAAATACTTGTCTTTACCATACACTTCATAGGCTTGAAATGCGATACCTATTCCCCAACCTAACATTGGATAAAAAAACCATTTGTGTGCATGCCAACTAGTTTTAAAGTTTATAAATATTAAAAAAGGAATAACAATACTATAGGCAAACACACTCCAATAAAATCCTTTTAAATTCTCTAATCGTTTTCTTGCGTTTTCATAATTAGTGTATGATGTTGTTGTTTTCATGATTGATGCTTTTTTAGTTAATAATGGTAATGTTACTGTAAATTCGTTTTTTGATTGAGTGATTGAAATTGTTCTAGTAGATAATATTTGATAGCGTTCTGTTATATTATTTAATCCTATTCCACTTGAATTTTTTAATACTTTCTTTTTTTGAAAATTATTGGTTACTGTTAAACTATTTAAAGATTCCACTATACTAATATGCAATGGTTGTAGTTCGCTTACGATATTATGTTTCACGCAATTTTCTAATAAAATTTGTAATGATAGTGGAACTATTTTAGCTTCTGGATTATTAACCTTCTCTGGGATAGTACAATCTATTGCGTCTTCAAAACGCATTTTCAATAATAACATATACGTTTTTGCGAAAGCCAATTCTTCCTCTAACGAAACCAAATCTTTATCTTTTTGTTCTAATACATACCGATAAACTTTTGACAAAGAGATCGTGAACTTTTGAGCTTTATCAGTATCCTCTTCTATTAAAGACACTAATACATTAAGACTATTAAACAAAAAATGTGGATCTAACTGACTTTTTAAACTTTCGTATTTAGCATTTGCTGTACCAGCAATAATTTTCTGTTGTTTAATTTTCTTATCCTGTAATGCTTTAAAAGAATAAAAAGCAATAAAAAACAACGATACTACTACAGTTATTACAAACGGAATAATGTAATTCTTTGGTGTTTCTTCGTTTAAAAAAACAGTAAAAGATTCTCCTTCTACAATCACATTTCCAACTATTCTCAAAAAGAATACAGCACATAATGTTACTACTATTGAACAAAGAAATCCTGAAATTACACGACTAGCTTTATAATTTTCTTTCCCATATTTTTTATCAAAAAACAGATACACACTTAAGTTAGCACTATATAATACTGTTGCGTATAACATATACCATAAAAACTGTATTCCTAAATTCAAATCAAAATCAAAAGCCCCACCCATAAGAACTGAAATCGTTTTCATAATTACAAAAATTATTACTCCTGATAGCAATGCGTATTTAATATGTTTTACCAAATCATTCATAGTTTACCGTTAACTCTATACAAAGGTCAATTATTTATACCTTCTTTAAAAAAAATGTTTTCTGAATTGTCAAATCACGATACTGAATTGTATTTTTAATTCAAATATCTTGTAACAAATCAATACAATTTAAGACTTACTTTACAGAACAACTCAGCTATACCATTTAAAAGCTAAATTAATGACTGCAAATTCTTTCTTTTTCATTTTATCTACCTTTATGTATAAAACCGTAGCTATGGCTATGTCGTTATCCTTCAGCTTGAAAAGTCGAAAAACAATTCAATTTTCAATTAATTATTCAATCATTTAATTAGCGTTTGTGAAAAAAGAACTCGAACATAGTTTTGTTACTCAATTAGAGAAGCACCAAAACATCATTCATAAGATATGTAGGTTATACACCAATAATCAAGATGCTCATAATGATTTATTTCAAGAAGTTACCATACAATTATGGAGAGCGTTTCCAAAATTTAGAGGAGATGCTAAATTCAGTACTTGGATGTACCGTATCGCACTAAATACCGCAATTACACTTTACCGAAAATCAAAACGCAGAATTCAAACTAACGATATTGATGATTTTCATTTTAAAATTAAATCGGAAGAATATGATGACACCGAAGAAGAGCAATTAAAATTAATGTATTCCGCTATAAAGCAATTATCTGATATCGAAAAAGCCTTAATCTTCTTGTATTTAGAAGAAAAAAACTACAGGGAAATCTCAGAAACCATGGGTATCAGTGAAGTTAATGCACGAGTGAAAATGAATAGAGCAAAAGGAAAACTTAAAAAAATATTAAACCCATAATTATGGAAGAATTAGACATACTTAAAAAAAACTGGAATAAAGATATTCACCCAAAGGTTTCAGCTGAATCTATATATAAGATGATATTAAAAAAATCATCTTCTACGGTGAAATGGATTTTCATCATTAGCGTTATTGAACTAGGCATAGGACTAATCACCGGAGTCTTTATTACACCACAAGACTACAACGACCTAAACCTTCCTTCATGGATAGAACATTTCGTTACCATATCTAGCTTACTAATTGTTTTTATTTACTCTTTTAAGTTTTATAAAAACTATAAAACAATAAACACTTCTAGTAGTATAAAAGTTTTATTAAACAACATTATTAAAACTCGGAAAACTGTCAAACAATTTGTGTTGATTAATTTAAGTTTAATGGCTATCTTAATCATAATAGCTTTAAGTTATACACTGACCTCCCCTACAGGCATTAATAATGAAATTGTATTTGAATTAATTAATCTAAAAGATTACCTAGTCCTTGGTATAATAATTCTTATTTCAACAGCTATATGTATTGGTATATGCTTATTTATTTACTTTTTATTATACGGTATATTAATGCGTAAGCTGAATAAAAACTATGAAGAACTAAAGCAGTTGGACTTATAATTACTTTGACTAATACACACTCAACGTCAATAAAAAAAAGGTAGCGATTAAAATCACTACCTTTTTTTTTATTAATGCTATTTCAATGCACCACATTAGATGTTTTAACTTAAATATGCCAATACATTTTTCTCTATGCGTTCCTCAATATTACTCAAGTCTGCTTTTACAAATTGTTCTCCTGTAATTTGTTCGTATAACTCAATGTATCGTTCTGATATTTCTGTTATTTTTGCTTCAGACATTTCAGGAATTTGTTGTCCGTCTTTTCCTTGAAATCCATTTTCAATTAACCATTGTCTCACAAATTCTTTAGACAATTGTTTTTGTGTTTCATTAGCATCTTGACGTGCTTGAAATCCATTAGCATAAAAATAACGAGAAGAATCTGGTGTATGAATCTCATCAATTAATACAATTTTCCCATCTACTGTTTTACCAAACTCATATTTAGTATCTACTAAAATCAAGCCTCTCTTCGCTGCGATTTCAGTTCCTCGTTGAAATAAAGCTTGTGTATATTTTTCCAATACTTCATAATCTTCTTTAGACACAATTCCATTTGCTAAAATTGCTTCTCTAGAAATATCCTCATCATGTTCTCCATTATCCGCTTTTGTAGAAGGCGTAATAATTGGCATTGGCAATTTATCATTTTCTTTTAATCCATCAGGTAAGCCTACTCCACATAGCGTTCTCTTCCCTAATTTATATTCTCTGGCAGCATGACCCGCTAAATACCCGCGAATAACCATTTCAACTTTAAATGGCTCACATAAATACCCAACTGCAACGTTAGGATCTGGTGTAGCAAGAATCCAGTTAGGAACAATATCCTTAGTTGCATGCATCATTTTAGCTGCAATCTGATTCAGAATTTGTCCTTTATAAGGAATTTGCTTTGGCATAATTACATCAAAAGCAGATAATCTGTCAGATGCAATCATCACTAATTTTTTGTTATCAATGTTGTAAACTTCTCTAACCTTCCCTTTATAAACATTTTTTTGTTTTGGAAAATTAAAATTTGTGTCATTAATCGTAGTATTCATTATTGTTTGTAGTAATAATACCTCTTTAACTTTTATGTGACGTATAAAAGTTAAAGAGGTATAAGTTGTTTGTTTATTCGTTTTCTAAATTTTTATATGCTATAATAACTTTTTTAACTAATTTATGTCTAATAACATCTTTATCATCTAAATAAATGAACCCGATTCCAGGAACCCCTTTCAGTACTAATAAAGCTTCTTTTAATCCGGATACTGTTCTTCTTGGCAAATCTATTTGACCAGGATCTCCAGTAATGACAAAACGTGCATTTTTTCCCATACGTGTTAAGAACATTTTCATTTGTGCTCTTGTGGTATTTTGTGCTTCATCTAAAATTACAAAGGCATTATCCAAAGTCCTTCCTCTCATAAATGCCAAAGGAGCAATTTGTATGATTCCTTTTTCAAGATGTGATTCTAACTTCTCAGCCGGAATCATATCACGTAATGCATCATATAAAGGCTGCATGTACGGATCTAATTTTTCTCTCATATCACCAGGTAAAAATCCTAATTTTTCTCCTGCTTCAACTGCCGGTCGGGTAAGTATAATTTTTTTTACTTCTTTTGCTTTTAAGGCTTTTACCGCCAATGCAACCGCAGTATATGTTTTACCTGTTCCCGCAGGACCTACAGCAAATACCATATCATTTTTTACAGATGAAGCAACTAACTTCCGTTGGTTTACAGATTGTGCTTTTATCATTCTACCACCAACACCATGCACCAAAACATCATCACTACCCTTGGCAGTTAGAATATCTTCTTCCCCGTTTGAGGTAAGTACTCTTTCTATTATATTTTCATCAATTTTATTATACTTGGTAAAATGTTGCACTAACATGCGCATACGTTTATCAAATTCTTCTAAAATTTCTTCCCCACCAATGGCTTTAATTTTATTTCCTCTAGCTACAATTTTAAGCTTTGGAAAATATTTTTTTAAAGAAGCAATATTGGTGTTTTGTTCTCCGCAGAATTCTCTCGGATTAATCTCGGTAAGTTCAAATATAAGTTCTTTCAAATGCTAAAGGTTTTTTGTTAAAAATTAACTAAAATTTCATTAGATTTACTCCACAAAATTACGCAATTTTGCCAAGGCAAACCTAACATTCAACAATATATTAATGGCAATAATTACCTTAACAACAGATTTTGGATTAAAAGACCATTATGTCGCTGCGGTTAAAGGTGTTATTTATTCAGAAATACCAGAAATAACCATTGTTGATGTCTCTCATAAAGTTACACCTTTTAATTATAACGAGGCGAGTTATATTATAAAAAATACGTATCAAAACTTCCCGAAAGGAACAATTCACATCATAGGTGTTGATTCTGAGCTAAATAGCGAGACACAACATTTAGCAATGTTATTGGACGGGCACTATTTTATATGTGCAAACAACGGAATTTTATCTGTTTTAAACACAACTAAGCATCCTGAGAAGCTTATTGAGATTACTACGCATCAAGATTTACATGATAATTTTCCTGTAAAGACTGTTTTTGCTAAAGTAGCCTGTCACATAGCTAGAGGTGGTAATTTAGATGTTATCGGTCGACCGTTTCACAAGCTCAAGGAAGTTACTAATATAACGCCTGTTATTAACCCTGACGAAACCATTATTGTTGGACATATACAATACATTGATAATTACGGGAATATTATTACTAACCTTTCTAAAGAATTAATTACTCGAATTGCCAAGGGGCGACAATTTAAAGTAACTGTTCGTAATTTTGTTTTTGATACCGTATATAATTCTTATGGAGCCTTTGTAAATTACGATGCGCCTAAAGAGAAAAGAATGAATGAAGGGAAAAGAATTGCACTTTACAATTCCAATACTCATTTAGAAATTGCATTATACAAAAGTAGCTTAGAAACTGCTGGAGGAGCCTCTACCCTTTTAGGTATTAGCTATAGAGACAGTGTTTCTGTTACATTTTTTGAAAAAAAATAAATATTTATGTTAGTACGCATCGTCAAGTTAAGTTTACAAGAAGATAAAATTAAAGAATTCCTTTCTAACTTTAATAAGCAAAAACTTTCTATCAGAAACTTTCCTGGTTGTCAGTTTTTAGAATTGTATAATGACAAACATGCCAAAAATGTATTTTTCACGTATAGTTACTGGGATAATGAAGATGCGTTAAACAACTATAGACACTCTGAATTATTCCAAGGGATATGGGCCGTTACCAAACCTATGTTTAATGCAAAACCTGAGGCTTGGAGTGTTGACAAATTGGAAAGTTTAGTATAGAATTAAAAACAACTATCCTTTTAAACAACTATTTATAAAAAAAATATTACTTACTTCCCTATTTTTTCAAAATTAAGTTTAAAAACAGTACCAGGCTTATCTAATCTTTCAAAAGACCCATTTAATTGCCTAGTAAAGGATTTGATAAGTTTAGTCCCAATTCCTGTAGATTCACTTTGCTGTTTCTCACTTAGCCCAACACCATCATCACCGATAACCAACTCATATTTAACACCATCAAGATGTTTGAGTAATACAATAATTTCACCTTCAAGCCTTTCATTAAATGCGTATTTTAAAGCATTGGTAATAACTTCATTAATTATTAACCCTAACGGAACCAAGGTTCTCATCCCTATATCTACTTCTTCAATTTTTATATCAAGTTTAATAGTTTTACCTACAGCATATGTTTTTACTAAGTCTTCAACAAGTAATGTAATATGTTCCTGAACATCTATATGTTTTAAATCATCTGAACGATACAATTTTTCATGTAACAATGCCATTGACAATACTCTATTTTGAGCCTCTTCAAACATAGCTACCACTTTCTGATCTTCAATACTTCTAGATTGTAATTTCAACAAACTTCTAACCACTTGAAGATTATTTTTTACTCTGTGGTGAATTTCTTTGAGCATGTCTGTTTTTTCTTCATTTTTTTTAGCCAATTCTATATTCTTGACAGCCAACTCTTCTTTCTGACCTCGAATTTCTAAAGTAGCATTTTTCACCTCTATTTTAAGCTCCTTTTGCCTGAGCTTTAATGTTTTGGTTTTCGCATTGATAATGTACCACATCCCCGAAATAAACAAGGCAATATATAAGGCAATAGACCACCAGGTTCTATACCAAGGAGGCAATATTATAAAACTATATTGAACAGGAGTACTCCATATACCCCAAGGGCTCTGCGCTTTTAATAAAAAAGTATAATCTCCCTCATATAGGTTATTAAAGCTTACATCTGATTTCTTGGTAATTGAACTCCAATTTTCATCTTGCCCCTCCAACATGTATTGATAATTTACCATAAAATTTCTTCCTGTTTCTATAGCATTATATTCAAAAGAGATGGCATTAAGTTTATATGGTAAATTTAGTTCCTGTGGTAAAGAATAAAAATTAGAAATCTGATTAAATTCAATTCCTGAAAATTGTTTTTTTAAAAGGTCTCTTTCTGTTTTTTTAAGGGCTTTTTTATAGGTCATTATTTCCTGTTGCCTCAAAACAGTTTTCTCATGATCCGATTGATTATCTTTATTTAAGCTATACCAACAAATTTCATTTCCCTTTATCATTACCTTTTCAATAACCACTTTAGGTTGGTCCATATTTTTAAGTATTTTATTATACTCAAACCTTACTAAAGCTGTTTTTTCTGTACCCGTTCCAATCCATACCACTCCCTTACTATCACAATAAATTGAACCACTATTAGTCCCCCCATTTACATCTTGGATCGGATACCCGTTAAACTGGTTATAAACTTCAATACCCTTATTTAGATCACCCAAGGGTATTACCCCTATACCATTGTTTGTTCCTATTATTATATTTCCTTTTTTGTCTTCTACAATTCCATTTACCTGATTATCTGGTAAGCCTTTAGAAACATCTATATTGATAAAATTATTTTGACCATTTTTTGTCTTTGTGTCTTCTATAAATTTACTCACTCCACCTCCCCTAGTTCCAAACCATAGGTTTCCTTTTTTATCTTCAATAATTCCCGAAATATCCTCATTAATCAATCCATTTTGCTCATTGTAATTAGTGAAGAATTCTCCGTTATATTTACTAATACCTCTACGTGTACCGATCCATAGGTTAGCATTTCGATCTTGAATAATACTTCTTACCTCATTATCTATCAACCCATCCTCTTTAGTATACGTTTTAAATGTTTTTCCATCAAATTCACTAATTCCTCCTCCCATAGTAGCAAACCAAATATGTCCATTTTCATCTTGTATAATGCAAGTAACAATATTATGGCCTAGGCCTTGTTGAGTAGTATATGTTGTAAACGATTTACCATCAAACATACATACTCCACCTTCCCAGGTTCCCAACCAAATATTACCTTTTACATCTACGGCAATACTTAATATATAATCATTACTTAATCCTTGTTTCATAGTATATGTAACAAAGGATTTCCCATCATACATACTTACTCCTCCACCGAAGGTTCCAAACCAAAGATTTCCATTTTTATCTTCTGCGATACTGAGAACATTATTATTTGCTAATCCATGTTGAGTACTATATGTTAAAAACGATTTACCATTATACCTACTTAACCCTCCACCTGACGTACCAAACCATAAATTCCCTGCATTATCTAAAGTTATACTCCTGATATAATTACTTACTAATCCATGTTCTTTCTTATAAGTTGTAAAAGTTGAGCCATCAAACTTGCTAACCCCACCTCCCCATGTACTAAACCAAATATTACCCAATTTATCTTCAACAATATTGTAAACACTATTAATTGGAAGTCCTTGATCAGTTGTATATATGGTAATAAGTTCACTTATACTTTTATTATGGTTTTCCAAGTCTATAGGATTATGTAAATCATGATTGCATGTGTTTAAGAAACATTCCTGGTTAATTATATTAGTTCCATCTATTTTACTGACCCCATCTTCCGTTGCTATCCAAATATTCCCGTATGTATCTTCTGTAATTCCATAAACAAAATTATTAGCTAAGCCATTTTTTATATTATAGTTATAAAATGAATTGCCATCATACCTATTCACTCCTCCTCCATAGGTGCCTATCCAAATATGCCCTCTTTTATCCTCGATGAGGCTCATAACTTTATTATTTGCTAATCCGTCATTAGTAGTAATTGTGGAGAAAGTTGTACCATCAAACGTACTTAAACCTCCACCAAAAGTTCCAAACCATAGAACCCCCCTGCTATCCGAAATTATACTCATTACATGATTATTCACTAGTCCGTGCTTAGTGTTATATGTTGTAAAAGACTTTCCATCATACTTACTAACTCCAAACCCATCAGTTCCAAACCATAGGTTTCCAAGGTTATCCTCGCAAATACTATGGATTATATTACTAGCCAAACCTTCTAGAGTGCTGTAATTGGTAAAAGATTTCCCATCATACCTACTTACTCCTTTTTCATCTGTAGCAAACCATAAATTACCATTAGTATCACACAGTACACTGTTTGCACCTGAACATATGGTATTACTTGCTAAACCATCCTCGGTATCAAATGTTTTATAAAAGCCTTTACCTTGTGCAATCCCTTCTTCTAGAAATTTAGTTGATGGAGGTGGATAATTTTTTAAATAAGTAACTGTTGGAGGATATACAGCATCTGTTTGCGAGTATATAGTGAAGGAATATAATAATGCTATGGTGTGAATACTAAATTTTATCAGATTAAAGCTTCTTACTTTTACCTGATATTTCATCAAAACAACGCTAAAATAATTATAGACCAACATCTATTAAATTTACAAAAAATTGGGCTATTATAGAAATTTATAAATAGCTAATAAACTAGCTTATTCACAATATCTTTTACTGGTAAAATAGCATTGGTATATTCTATACTGGGTCCAGCTACCCAAACTGTTTTATAGGTCGCTTTATTAGCAGCATTAGCAACTGCTTTCATACCAATAGTGAAACGGACCATTTTCACCCATTTTTTTAGCACTTTATTCCTATTTAAGACAGATTCTAACCAGGAGTTTTTAGTTCCTATTTTTTCTACATAGGGAGTTTTAATTACGGTACATGGCGTACCAGAAATACGTTCGGTCATAATAATATCTTCGGCACCATAATCTACACAAGCTTGCTTGTACTCTTGAGAAACCGATGCTTCTTCACAAGCTATAAATGGGCTACCAACAGACACACCAACTGCTCCATAGCCAATCATTTCATCTACATCTGCTTTACATCCTACTCCACCAGCAGAAATTACAGGAATAGTACAATTGTCATTAATAGCATTAATCAGTTGTTCTGGAGTCAGATCTCCTCTATGCCCTCCTGCTTCATTATTAACAGCAATAATAGCATCACCACCTAATCCTTCTACCTTTTTGGCCATGGCAACATCTACTACATCACAAAAAACTTTAATACCTACTTTATGTGATGCTTCAATAGTGCTTTCTGGACTCCCTAATGATGTGATAATAAAATCAGCTCCTTCCTCACAAATTACAGCTAACTGCCCTATAAATTTCGGATTTGATTTATTGACAATTAAATTAAACCCAAATGCTCCATTTTGTGTTTTAGCTGCTTTTAAATCTTTACACGCAACTCTCAACTCATCTAAAGTTCTATAGTTTAATGCCGGAATACAAGTAGCAATACCTTGTTTCATCCCTTCTATAGACATTGCTACGTTTGACACTAAAAACATTGGCGCCATAATTATTGGATGCTCAATTTGTAATAACTCTTGTAAGGTTGGCTTTGTCATAATTAAATTTTGAAAGGATAAAGATACATAAAAATACTGTGC